>JAALLB010000049.1 GCA_011087745.1 Hyphomicrobiales bacterium
CCTCTGAATTCTGGGCAGGATACCATCAATGCATACATTTTGAAAACTGAGCCAATGTCAAAACTCTGCCAATAAATCGCTTGGCTGGATAGCAAACGATGTCAGTAACCATTGCATTCTTTTGCGATGGTGATAAATGCTTACCTATGAACAAGCAGAATACAGATTCAGCCCTCTCACAGGGCAAATACCCAGGCCGAGACAAGATTCGCAATTTTTCTATTGTTGCGCATATTGACCATGGCAAATCCACACTTGCGGATCGCCTAATTCAGGACACTGGTACGGTTACCGTACGTGATATGTCTGAGCAGGTGCTCGACAATATGAACATTGAGCGGGAACGCGGCATTACCATTAAGGCGCAAACCGTTCGTCTGCATTATGAGGCAGATGACGGCGAAACTTATGTCCTGAACCTCATAGATACACCTGGACATGTTGACTTTGCTTACGAGGTCTCCAGATCCCTTTCTGCCTGCGAGGGATCATTGCTTGTCGTTGACGCTTCCCAAGGGGTAGAGGCGCAGACGCTTGCCAATGTTTATCAGGCAATCGACAATGATCATGAGATTGTTTCTGTTTTAAACAAGATCGATTTACCAGCAGCAGAGCCGGATCGTATTAAACAGCAAATCGAAGAAGTCATTGGACTTGATGCTTCTAATGCGATTGAAGTTTCTGCGAAAACAGGACAAGGCATCAAGGAAGTTCTTGAAGCAATCGTCAAAGATCTTCCTGCACCGTCCCACGGTGAAATTGATGAGCGTTTAAAAGCATTGCTGGTTGACAGTTGGTATGATTCTTATCTCGGCGTTATTTTTTTGGTTCGCGTTATCAATGGCATGATAAAAAAGGGCCAGACCATTAAGATGATGGGAACTGATGCCAAATACCTAATTGATCGCGTTGGTGTAATGACCCCTACAATGATCCCTCTGGATCAATTGGGGCCTGGTGAGATCGGCTTTATTACAGCCTCTATCAAAGAAGTAGCAGATACCCGCGTTGGCGATACGATCACTGAAGACAAAAAGCCGACGGCTGAAGCATTGCCTGGTTTTAAACCTGCGCAACCCGTTGTGTTTTGTGGCCTCTTTCCAGTTGATGCCGCGGACTTCGAAGATCTGCGTTCGGCTGTGGGCAAGCTTCGCCTAAATGATGCCAGCTTCTCATTTGAAATGGAATCATCAGCTGCCCTTGGTTTTGGTTTCCGCTGTGGTTTCCTTGGCTTACTGCATCTTGAAATTATCCAGGAGCGCCTTGAGCGAGAATTCAATCTTGATCTTATCGCAACCGCACCCAGTGTGGTTTATGAATTGGACATAAAAAAAGAGGGAGTGATTTATCTTCATAATCCAGCGGACATGCCTGATGTTATGTCCATTGAAGAAATTCGCGAACCGTGGATTAGGGCAACCATCCTCACACCAGATGAATACCTTGGGGCAATCTTGAAGCTGTGTCAGGACCGCCGCGGTGTTCAAATTGACTTAACTTATGTGGGTAAGAGAGCAATGCCTTCTTATGATCTGCCACTAAATGAAGTTGTATTTGATTTCTATGATCGTTTGAAATCCATTTCTCGCGGATACGCCAGCTTTGACTATCAAATTACAGATAATCGTGCAGGCGACCTTGTCAAAATGCAGGTACTGGTCAACGAAGAGCCCGTGGATGCATTATCAATGTTGGTTCACCGATCCCAAGCAGAAAAACGCGGGCGTATTATGTGTGAGAAGCTTAAGGAGCTTATTCCGCGACATCTTTTCAAAATTCCTATTCAGGCAGCAATTGGTGGCAAGGTGATTGCACGTGAAACACTTTCTGCAATGCGCAAAGATGTGACTGCCAAATGTTATGGCGGTGATGCTTCTCGTAAACGCAAGCTATTGGACAAACAAAAAGCAGGTAAGAAGAAGATGCGCCAGTTTGGACGTGTTGAAATTCCGCAAGAGGCATTTATTCAAGCACTCCGCATGGGTGATGAATAACCGACCATTATGTTCAACCAATTGTTATTCAGGTTGAATAAGAAATTACCCAATTGTCTGTTTTTCGTAATATACATTACGGAAAATCCAGGAGGAATAATAATGGCAAATTCAGGTTTTGATACGCGAGGCGTTCCGGTTTCATACAGCAATAAAGATGCAATTGATGACCTTGAACTTGCTGTTGAAACTTCGCTTTCATTTCGCGGCAATGCTATTGCTGTGATCGAAAAAACTCTTGAAGAACATCCTGATTTTATTATGGGTTGGTTATTTAAAGCTGGATGGCTAACGCAGGCCATGGAAACGCGAATTTATTCGGAAATGGTTTCTGCACTTGGTGAAGCTGAAAAGCGGCTATCAAACGCCAACGAACGTGAAAAAGGTCACTATGAAGCGATTCACGCCTGGATTAATGGCGATTTCTTTGGTGCTGTTCAGAAATGGGAAGCAGTACTAACTGTTTATCCGCTGGATCTTTTTGCTCTCGAACTTATTCACTATACCGATGTGCTTCTGGGTGATGTGGTTGGTCAGCGCGACTGCGTTGCGCGCGTGTTTAACCTTTGGGATGAAAGCATTCCTGGTTACGAATTCGTACTTGGATTTTATTCTTTTGGTCTTGAAGAAAACAATGATTTTTTCCAAGCAGAGGAAATGGGCAGACGAGCACTCGCGATACGGCCTGATAACCCCTATGCAGTTCATGCTGTTAGTCACGTAATGGAAATGACCGGAAGACAATCTGGCGGAATCCGTTTCATGGAAGACCAACGTAAACATTGGGGCGACTCCAATTTTGCCAATCATCTTTGGTGGCATACAGCGCTATATCATCTTGACCTTGAGCAAAACGACAATGCTTTTCATATTTTTGATAATCATCTGGATAGCCGACGGAATGATGGTAACAAATACGAAGAACTTGATGCAGCAGCATTGCTTTGGCGATTGAACCTTGCTGGCGAAGAATCTGGAGATCGTTGGGCGCACCTTGCAGATAAATGGGAGCCATCAGCGCAAGATACACTTTACGCATTTAATGATGTCCATGCGATGATGACGTTTGTTTCTGATGACAGAATAGAAGCTCAAAAAAAGCTATTGTCTGCAAATGAGCGCTACCTGGTAAATGCATCTGATGCGAATGTAGCCATGAGCCGAGAAATTGGAATTCCGTTTTGCCTTGCGATGCAGGATTTCAAGTCAGAACGCTATGGGGATTGTGTAGACCATCTCTTGCCTGTTCGATACAGGACCCATCGATTAGGTGGCAGCTTTGCTCAACGCGATGTCATCAGCTGGACTTTGCTTGAAGCTGCTCTTCGCTCAAAACGATATAATCTTGCTCTTGCTTTAGCCAATGAACGCGCGGCGCTAAAACCAACATCAATACAAAACTGGCGAGCCGTTTCACGGGCGTTTAAGGGCTTGGGTGACCACACAAAAGCTGATCGAGCCAATGCCCGGGCTCATTCTCTTAGGGTATGTTAAGTGCTTGCAGTTTGACGCCAACATGTTTTTGAGAGAAAACACTGCATGAGTTGATTGATTCCTCACAAAAAGTTCAGCAGAATTATTTTGCTGGTTTGTGAATCATTAAACTTTTATAAAGTTTTTAGTAAGATTGTATTCATTTATTCCACACCACTCAATTGGGGATTCTTGTCTTGCGTAATTTTGTCATTATAGCACTAGCTTTGATACTGACAGCTTGTACTGGCGGGCCGCCAGCTGTACTTGATGTTAGCCTTGCGGTTACCAATCCAAAGTTTGGCGATCATGACCCTGTGCAGTGGGATAGCTATCGCCCCGAACAATACCCGGTTCATGGAATTGATGTTTCCAAATGGCAAGGTGACATTGACTGGCGCACGGCTAAACGTGGCGGTGTATCATTTGCATTTATCAAAGCAACTGAAGGCGGCGACCATGTGGACAAGTCCTTCCAGCAATATTGGCATGGCGCGGGCCGTGCCGGTGTTCCGCGCGGGGCCTATCATTTTTACTATTTTTGCCGAACCGCAGCTGAACAGGCGCGCTGGTTTATCAGAAACGTGCCAAAAGACCCAAAGGCACTACCTCCCGTATTGGATATGGAATGGAACCACGGGTCATCTTGTAAACACAGACCCTCTGCAGCAAAGGTACGTGCAGAAATGCGGATTTACCTGAGCATTATGAGACGCCATTACGGCAAAAAACCATTGGTGTACACAACTGTTGATTTCTACAAGGACAACAACTTGGGCTCAATGAAGGATGTAGAGTTCTGGCTTCGCTCAGTGGCAGCCCATCCGAAGGATGTTTACCCTGGCCAGCGCTGGTCGTTCTGGCAATATACGGGTACAGGAAAAATCCCTGGCATCAGAGGCGAGACCGATATCAATGTCTTTGCAGGCAATCCTGCCATGTGGCGCAAATGGGTTGAATCCCGTACCAATTAAGCTGCTTTTCAATAGCCAATTCTAGGCCATGGCTGTTTCGATATCTGCCTTGGTGTACCCTTGAGCAAAGAGCAGAGATGTTAGATCTCCGTGGTTGATAATAACATCTGCTTGCGCCGCAACCGTCGGTTTTGCATGGAAGGCAATGCCTGTTCCCGCATTCATCAGCATTGGCAGATCATTTGCACCATCACCAATGGCAATCGTCTCACCGAGTGAAACCCGCTTCTCATTTACCATTCTGTTCAGCTGATCCAATTTTGCTTGTTGCCCGAAAACTGGTTCTGCAACTTCTCCATTAAATTTGCCATTTTCACTTATTAAAATGTTTGCATGAAATTCATGAAAGCCCACTTCTGTTGCAATTTCGCTTGCAAACACGGTAAAACCGCCTGAAACAAGCGCTGTGTGGGTTCCATTTGCGCGCATGACGGCAAGAGCTTCCCTGGCTCCGCTGTTGATGGTTATTCTATCCTCCATCACTTTCGTTACGATGCCATCTTCCAATCCAGAAAGAAGCGCAACCCGGTCTTTTAAGGTGCCCTCAAAGTCAATTTCCCCGTTCATTGCTGCTTCTGTAATGGCAGCAACCTGGTCTTTAACACCTACTTCAGCAGCAAGCTCATCAATGCACTCCTGGCCAATTATGGTTGAATCCATGTCTGCCAAAAACAATTTCTTGCGCCGATTTTCAGATGCTTGAACAATGACATCAATGGGTAGATCGCCAATGAGATTTTTTGCAATTTCAAGTGCCTGATTTTTAGTTACATCATCAGGCAGCTGAAAATCACTGGCAACTTTCGGGTAGAGTATCCAATATGCTGGGCTTTGTAAGGTGCCTGATAATTGCTCGATCACACCATCTGTTAGACAGGCATTTTCAAGGCTGGAAATTAATGTAAGCGTCTGGGACATGAAAATTTTTCTCTGTTTGCTAGCGCCACTGCATAGCGGAAAATGGCACGATGTAAATATCAATATCGCAAATTGAACATTTTTTGTCGTGGTGCTTGACCATCCCTGAAGATGTCTGTATTGACCGCTGTGGGCCACCCCTCCCCAACGAGGGGCTCACTATCTGTAAGGTTAGTTCATTATGAATATGATACCACAACCGGTTGCGCGACCGGCTAATCCGCGTTTTTCTTCTGGTCCCTGCACAAAGCGGCCAGGATGGTCTCTCCAATATTTAGAAAATGCTTCGCTTGGCAGGTCTCACCGCGCCAAGGAAGGCAAAGCCAAACTTAAGCTTGCCATCGATCTAACGCGCGAAGTCCTTGAAGTGCCAGATGATTATTATATCGGCATTGTTCCAGCATCAGACACAGGTGCAGTTGAGATGGCGCTTTGGAACCTCCTTGGCGAACGCGGCGTTGACATGCTTGCCTGGGAAAGTTTCGGCGAGGGCTGGATAACCGATGTGGTCAAGCAGCTAAGGCTCGACGACATACGCCTTTTACGAGCAGACTATGGCCATCTGCCAGACCTTCGTGAAATCAATTTCGACAATGACGTTGTCTTTACATGGAATGGTACAACCTCTGGGGTTCGTGTTCCCAATGCAGACTTTATCCCTGAAAACAGAGCTGGCCTTACCATATGCGATGCAACTTCTGCCGCATTTGCCCAAGACCTCGAGTTCTCAAAACTCGATGTGGTAACTTTCTCCTGGCAGAAAGTTCTTGGCGGTGAAGGTGCGCATGGCATGCTAATTTTATCGCCACGTGCCGTTGAACGTCTGGAGACGTATACGCCAGTTTGGCCGTTGCCCAAAATTTTCCGCCTGACCAAAGGCGGTAAATTGAATGCCAGCATTTTTGAGGGCGCTACAATCAATACGCCTTCCATGCTCTGTGTCGAAGATTATATCGATACGCTAAATTGGTCCAAAGACATTGGCGGCCTTCAAGGTTTGATCAAACGCGCGAATGATAATTTTGCGGCAATTGAAACTTTTGTCGCTGAAACACCGTGGATTGAAAATCTGGCAATTGATCCGTCAACCCGCTCAAATACGTCAATATGTCTTTCTATTGTTGATGATCGTATTTCCGCCCTTGATGCCGATGAGCAAACTGCATTTGCGAAGGGTATGGTGCAATTGCTTGAAGCAGAAAATGTGGCACTTGATATTGGCTCCTATCGCGATGCTCCCTCAGGGCTCCGCATATGGTCTGGCGCAACTGTTGAGACATCTGATCTAGAAGCACTAATGCCGTGGCTTTCCTGGGCATTCGAACAGCAACTCGCAAAACTCGTTTAATAAGTACCAATAAATTTATGAAGGAGGCCAAAATGGCTTCAAATACAAAACCCCGTGTCCTTGTCTCTGACAAACTTTCTGAAACTGCCGTGAACATTTTCCGGGAACGTGGCATTGATGTTGATTTCCAACCTGATCTGGGAAAAGACAAAGACGGACTTTACAATGTTATTGATCAGTATGATGGACTGGCAATCCGCTCGGCAACAAAGGTTACCGGCAAACTTGTTGAGAAGGCGAAAAAACTAAAGGTCGTCGGCAGGGCCGGCATTGGCGTTAACAACGTTGAAATTCCAGCGGCATCTCGCAAAGGGATAATCGTGATGAATACGCCGTTCGGCAACTCAATCACCACCGCTGAACATGCCATTTCATTAATGTTCGCCGTTGCCAGACAAATCCCAGCTGCGGATGCTTCCACTCAAGCTGGCAAATGGGAAAAATCCAAGTTTATGGGTGTAGAAATTACCAACAAGACCCTTGGCCTTGTTGGTTGCGGCAATATTGGTGCAATCGTTGCTGAACGCGCCATTGGCCTGAAAATGAAAGTGATCGCATTTGATCCCTTCTTGTCAGAAGAGCGGGCCAAAACATTGGGCGTTGAAAAAGTTGAGCTGGATGAACTTCTTCCCCGCGCTGACTTTATTACACTTCATGTGCCCAAGACTGATAAAACCGCAAAAATGATCAATGCGGATGCCATTGCCAAAATGAAAGACGGCGTTCGGATTGTAAATTGTGCACGAGGCGGTTTGGTTGATGAATCAGCACTTGCAGAAGCCATTAAGGCAGGCAAGGTCGCAGGTGCCGGATTTGATGTATTTGAAATTGAGCCGGCCGAGGCAAGTCCGCTGTTTAATTTACTAAATGTTGTTTGTACCCCGCACCTCGGTGCAGCTACTTCTGAAGCGCAAGAAAATGTTGCCATTCAAGTTGCTGAGCAAATGTCTGATTATCTAATCAATGGTGCAGTTTCCAATGCGATCAACATGCCATCCATCAGTGCTGAAGAAGCACCTCGCTTGATACCGTTTATCAAACTTTCCGGATACCTTGGTGCTTTTGTTGGTCAGGTGAATGATGACCCCATTCAAAAGGTTGAAATCATCTATGACGGTGCCATTGCAGATATGAAGACCAATGTTCTTACCAGCGCCACCCTTGCCGGCCTCATTCGCCCGCAAGTTGCAGATGTAAACATGATATCTGCGCCGATCATGGTAAAAGAACGCGGCATTCAGGTTTCTGAAACGAAACAGGATAAGTCAGGTATCTACGACAGCTACATGAAGCTGATCATTAGCACTACAAACCATCAACGATCGATTGCCGGTACCGTATTTTCTGACGGCAAGCCTCGTTTCATTCAAATCAAGGGTATCAACATGGATGCGGATGTAGGTCGAAACATGCTTTATACAACCAACCATGATGAGCCAGGTATTATTGGTACATTGGGTAAAGCCATGGGTGAAGCTAACCTCAATATTGCGAATTTTCACCTTGGCCGAAATGAAGTTGGCGGTGATGCAATTGCGCTTCTTTATCTTGATGAACATCCAGATGATACTGTGATTAACACGCTGATGGATACGGGACTATTCCAGCAAGTCAAGCCACTTGAGTTCGATCTTGATTAACTCGCAAAATCAATCACAACTTGATAGAAGGCCGGTTGGAAAATCGGTCTTTCGCTTATAAGTTAATGGCATGACCCTTAAAAAACCATCAGCCACCCTAGCAAAGTTTGCAAGCAATTTACGCTTTGATGATCTGCCAAGCATCACTGTAGACCGGATTACAGACCTTTATGTTGATTGGGCTGGATCTGCTCTTTCGGGCAAGGGCCATAAAGCAATATCAATTCTTGAAAAGTTTGCTGATACAATGGGACCGGAAGAAGGCCCAAGTGAAATTCTCACCAATCGCAAGACGAGCTCTCCCTTTTTTGCATGCATGGTCAATGCGGGCGCCAGTCATATCTCTGAACAAGATGATGTTCACAATGGTTCGGTATTTCATCCAGCCACAATTGTTTTCCCGGCAGCTCTGGTCATTGCTCAAAAAATGGGCGCTTTGGGAAAAGATTTTCTAACAGCGTGTGTAGCAGGATATGAAGTTGGCATTCGGGTTGGCGAGTTTTTGGGTCGATCTCACTATGAAATATTTCACACTACAGGTACCGCAGGCACTTTTGCATCTGCTGCAGCGGTTGGTAATTTGATCGGTCTTGATGAAAATCAAATGCTACATGCTTTTGGTTCTGCAGGCACCCAATCTGCTGGTCTATGGGAGTTTTTACGCGATGCCGCGGATTCCAAACAATTGCATACAGCTAAAGCATCTGCAGAAGGTTTAATGTCAGCCATACTTGCCCAAGATGGATTTACCGGTGCCAAACGAATTTTGGAAGGCAAGCAAGGCTTGGCGGCAGGCATGTCGTCAGACTCTGATCTGGTGAAGTTGACAGATGGCTTGGGCGAACGATGGACCGTGCTCGAAACTTCGTTCAAATATCATGCATCATGCTGTCACACCCATCCTGCCGCGGACGCTCTTCTTAAAGCAGTTATCGAAAATGACCTGCAACCAACGGACATTAAGGAAGTGATCTGTCATGCTCACCCTACTCGATTCACACATCTTGCGCCATCGTGTATCCGAGTTGGATTGCCCT
>JAALLB010000050.1 GCA_011087745.1 Hyphomicrobiales bacterium
GCCTGAAACGTCAACCCCAAATAATCAGATTTTCAAGGACTCGGAGTATAACAAGCTTCAATCCGAATTTTATTGTAACGTCTTTTCACACTTTTTGGAGAATTCATGTTGCAAGACAAAAACATAGCTTTTTATGCTCCGATCAAGCCACCAGATCACCATATCCCCTCAGGTGATCGTTTGATTGCACAAAACATCTATAAAGCCCTGAAAATTTGTAATGCAAATGTTGAACTTGCTTCAAAATACATTGCTTATTCAAAACGTCATGACCCTGCAATTTTAAAAGACAAAAAGAATGGAGCATTGGCAGAAGCAGCACATCTAATTGAGCAATACAAATCTCTTCCCAAGGAAGCTCAGCCAGAATTATGGCTTACTTACCACCCTTATTGCAAAGCTCCGGACTGGATTGGACCGCTGGTTTCAAAACAACTGGAAATCCCCTATGTCACCATTGAAGCTGCAAAGACTGGACAAGGCGGCGTTGAAGACCCTTGGAGACCCTGGCGTGAAGAAGCACAAGTCGGGATAAAAACTGCCGACCTACATCTGGTTTTCAAACCTTCAGACAGGGATTACTTGTCTGAGTTGTTGGGAGATGAACATAAACTTCAGGGTTTTAGTACGTTTATTGATGCCGAGAATATTAAACTTGCAAAGAAAATGAAACTTCCAGAGCATTGGGACAAAAAGGTTCCTGTGCTCATTACAACTGGCATGATGCGCAAAGGCAAGAAGCTGGATAATTTTCATATGCTTGCCGAGACGCTTACCAGTTTTGATGAAGCATTTAATTTGATTATTGTGGGTGGAGGACCGGAAGAAGAAGAAATCCAGCAAGCTTTTTCAAACTTGGATGCAAAGCAAATACACTGGACTGGCATCATAGAACATGGCGAGGTTTTGCGCTGGATACGAAGTAGCGATATCTTTATCTGGCCAGGCTGGAAGGAACCAATTGGTATGGTTTACCTGGAAGCCCAACTTCAAGAGCTACCAGTAATTGCCTATGCGAGCATGGGCGTTCCCTTGGTTGTGGAGAACAAAATAACAGGTCTGCTGGCGTCGGAGGGCGACATTAAAGCGTTAAGAGAAAATACGGGAACTCTGCTTACAGATGCCGAACTTCGAAAGAAAATGGGCACTAATGGTCGCAAGAAAGTCCTGATGCAACACGGTATTGAAGCTGCAGCAAGGCGCCTTAGCGAAACGCTTGGTGGATTACTTAAAAGCTAGATTAACCATAAGGATCAGATGCATCTCTCAAACCATCTCCAAAGAAATTAAATGCCAGGATGATCAAGATCACTGGGACCACCGGATAAATCAGCCAAGGTGTTAGTGCGACAACACCAATGTTTTGCGCATCATTTAAGAGAATACCCCAACTCACTGTTGGAGCGCGCAGACCCAAACCAAGGAATGAAAGCGCTGTCTCACCTAAAATCATTGTAGGAATTGTAATGGTTGCAGAGGCTATAAGATGACTCATAAAGCCTGGCACAAGATGTAATCCTATAATTCGCTTTGGGCTGGCTCCCATCAAACGTGCAGCCAACACATAATCTTCTTCTCGCAGGGACAACAACTTTGAGCGAACAGCTCTGGCCAATCCAGTCCAGTCGATAAGACCCAGTATGATCGTTATGGCAAAGTAAACGGCAACCTGGCTCCAATTGCTTGGCATTATTGCGACCAAAGTCAGCCACAAGGGTAATGTGGGGAGAGATTGAACAACTTCAATTAAGCGTTGAGCAATGACATCAACCCAACCACCGTAATATCCGGCAAGACCGCCGATGATAATTCCAAGGCTAAAACTAATTGCAATACCAACAAGGCCGATGGTCAAGGATATTCTTGCACCATAAATTATCCGGCTTAACATATCGCGGCCCAATGTATCAGATCCGAGCAAATAAACCGGTTCTTCCATATCTGCACACATCAAGTGATTATCAGCATCAATTAAACCCCAGAATTTATAGGGATCACCGGAACAGAAGAAATTCAGTTTTACGACTCTATCCTTGTTTGGCGTATAAATGCGCTGGATCTTTTCAAGATCCAGCTCTTTGTCATACCCATAAACAAATGGTCCAATAAACTCGCCATTATGAAAGAAATTCACATCGTGTGGTTGAGCAAGCGTGTAATCTGAATTTCTGGATTCGACTGAATATGGTGCAAGAAACTCAGCAAAAACAGTCATCAGATACATGATGGCCAGGAAAATTCCGCTCGCAACCGCCAGCTTGTGGCGTTTAAACTTCCACCAAATCAGCTTTTTTTGTGGCGCCAGATAAATTGCTTCTTGTTCAGGTGTTAAAACCTCAATTGATTTTGGGTCAAATGGCTGATCATTGACATAATGACTATCACTCATCGACTGACACCTCCCTGTAAACAAATTCTCGGGTCAAGGATTGCAAGCGCAATGTCAGAAATCAGGACACCAATCACTGTCAGGAAACCAAGCAACATCAAGAAGGAACCAGCCAGATACATATCCTGACTTTGAAGAGCTTGAATTAGAATTGGCCCTGTTGTTTCAAGGGATAAAACAATCGCGACAATCTCTGCTCCTGAAATAACAGTTGGAAGAATACCGCCAATATCCGCAATGAAGAAATTGAGTGACATCCTAAATGGATATTTCATCAACCCTTTGAATTCCGGCACTCCTTTTGCACGAGCAGTCGTTACATACGGCTTACGCAATTCATCAAGCAAGTTGGCACGAACACGTCTGATCATTGCAGCTGTACCGGATGTGCCTATCACAATCACAGGTATCCAAAGATGTTCCAGGACAGAAACAAATTTCGCCCAGCTGAAAGGTTCGCCGACAAATTCAGGCGCTACCAATCCGCCGATCGTTGTACCAAACCATTCATTAGCCAGGAACATCATGATCAGAGCCAGCAAGAAATTTGGTGTGGCCAAGCCAAGCAAACCTAAAAACGTCAGACCATAATCACCCCAGCTATATTGGTGAGTTGCGGAATAGATACCGATCGGAAATGCAATCAGCCAGGTGAAGATGATCGTGAAAAACGTTACGATAATGGTAAAGAATAATCGGTCGCCGATTACATCACTTACTGGAAGTTCGTATTCAAATGAATACCCGAAATCGCCGACAAGCATGCCGGATGCCCATTGGATATAGCGCTCCCAAATTGGCTTATCAAAACCATATTCTGCCCGCAGATATTCTATAAGCTTTGGATCGACTGTTTCACCGGCAGCCTGCAATTCATTCACATAACTTTCAAAATAATCTCCCGGTGGAAGTTCGATCAAAGTGAACACCAAAATGCTCGTCAGCACCAAGGTTGGGATCATGTATAAGATGCGTTTGAAAATGTAAGAAATCATGTTTTCTGCCTCTTACCTATCAAACCAAAATGTATCGGGTTTATAGATGCCAAAATAGGATGTAGGCTCCCACGCGTAAATACCGTTTTCGGGCACGTTCCGCAAATCATTTGCAATAACAACAGGTTGTCGGCTGTTGTTTACAGTACCAATACTAAAGACCTGACCAGCATAACCGCTCAACATATTGTGCCAGATTTCGGTTCTATCCTCATCATTATCAGCAAGCATCCATTGATTAAACAGTTGCAATTGAACCATCGCAGAATCCATTTTAATAGGCTCACCTGCCTTGGTATTGGTGCCAGAATACTGCCCCCATTTCGGCCATTGCAATTGGGCTTGGTCAGTCGGCGCCAGTTCTTCCGGGTTCATCGCAGATGTGGCAACTGCATTGTTAAGACCACTGAAAACAGAGATCAACGTATCACCTGCATAGGCCCGCCTTCTGAAAATATCGCGTTGCGATGAGCGAACAAATATTTTCAACCCTATCTCACGATAGTGATCTGTGATGAGTTCGAGGACGTCTGTTTCCTCTGCGCTTTCGCCGGCAGTTTCAATTGTAATTTCCGCCCGGCGTCCGTCGGGTAACAGCCTTGTTCCATCCGGGTCTCTTTGGTCCAGTCCCATTTCATCAAGAAGGCTGTTGGCTTTTTCTTTGTCGTAATCAGTCCACATTTGTGAGTATTCGTTTTTGTATAACGCACTTTGCGGCATGACGGTGTTTGCACTTGGGTAGGCAAGACCAAAGTAGATTACTTCGTTGATCTCCTTGCGATTGATGCCCAAGGATAGAGCGCGCCGAAATCGGACATCTTGCAAAACCTTGCGCCAAACTTCATCGTTCGCATTCAGGTTCGGAAACAGGGCTACTTGTGAACCTTTGCCCAAAGACCAAAGCCTTGTCGTGAAATTATTCCTTTTCTCACCGCGTTTTAAATATGGGACATCGCTGAATTGCAGATACCGAGCTTGAAGGTCCGCTTCTCCCGTTCCGGTTTTCGCAGCAATTACATCTTTGGAAACCACGGCCATGGTCAAGCGATCAATATATGGCAGTTGCTGTCCTAATGGATCAACACGATGGAAAAAGGGGTTTCGCTCAAAAACAAACCGAGTGTTTGGTGGCGGCGTGGTATTTTGCCAAGCTTGGAGTGTGGGCAATTCGGGATTTTCCGGTCTGCGCTGTCTTTGCATGCGAGTATGCATGGCAGCCCAATCTCTTGCTTTTGCTTCAATCGCTTGACGTTCAAGCTCTTCCACATCTGCATAATCGGCATGAAACTGCTTCATGTAATGGGCCGGGCGATAAATATAGAGCGGTGATGGTGCAGCCAGTGCCGGTAAAAACGAAGGATTAGGTTTTTCCCAAGTGTACCTAAAAGTCTGTTCATCAATCACCTGAAAAGTTGGTTCTTTGCCATCAACCAGCATCTGGGATGGAATGCCCTTTTTACCCAACTTCTTGTGTTTGACCATATCTTCCCAGAAATACCGGAAGTCTTCCGATGTTAATGGATGGCCATCTGACCAACGATGGCCCTTGCGCAATTTAAAAGTAAAATCTCTGCCATCTCCAACAACGAATACCTCGGCGATATCTGGTTGAATTGTATAATCGGGAGCGTAACCCACTAATCGGGCGTAGGTATAAACCGTAATCTGGCCAAGATCTTTTGCCTTGCCCATCAACAGCCTTAAATCACCACCATATTTCCCAAGTGTTTTGTTGGTAGCTTCGAAATCAACTATCAAAGGCTTTTCCGGTAGCCGCTCTTTCATAGCAGGCAGATCGTCGGCTGCAACTTTTTCGGCAAGGAATGGTATTTCTGCAGAATTTGCTGAAGAAACAAATGTGAACAAGGCGAACAAACATATGAAGAAATACTTGGCTGAGTTTTTAATCATGCTCTTATTTCCGAAAGTTCACTGTTACTGTTTGCAAGCACAAAATGCCCCTCATCAACTCTAATACTTTCTAGACCAGCCTGTTGTGAAGCCTTAAACGCTGAACCCCAATCATCTGCCTCCATTGAAGAAGTGTACTTTATATTTTCAAAGTCCAACAAACGATCGAGATCCGGATATGGTACGGCTGACAAGAGGGATTTTGTATAGGGATGATGCGGATTGGCAAAAATTTGTTCCCTTGAAGCTATCTCAACCAGTTTACCCTGGCACATGACGGCAATTCGATCGGCTACGTAATTTACAACCGCAAGATTATGCGAAATAAACAGGCTTGTTAGGCCCAACTCTTTGCGTAAGTCATTGAGTAAGTTAAGAATTTGTGCCTGAACAGATACATCGAGGGCCGAAACAGGTTCATCACAGATCATAAGCTCTGGATGAAGTGCAAGCGCTCTTGCAATTCCTATGCGCTGTCTTTGACCACCAGAAAATGAATGCGGATATCGGTTCAGACAATTTGGGTTCAAACCAACAAGCTTGATCAAATCCAAAATATCTTGCTGGCATTTTTTGGCGGTGTTCAATCCGTGAATTACGTACGGCTCTGATAATATATTTTGAACGGTCATACGCGGATTTAATGAACTAAACGGGTCCTGAAAAATCATCTGAACTTTTCGCCGGAAAGCCATGAGCTCTTGACCCGATAATTCCAATACATTGGTCATGCCATTTGACGTATTGAGCGAAACGCTTCCCGAAGTTGTAGCGAGAGCTTTCATGATCAGTTTTGATACGGTTGTTTTTCCTGATCCACTTTCGCCGACCAACCCAAGACATTCACCCTTGTTGATTTCAAAACTTACATTATCAACGGCAATAATTTTGTTCTCTTCACCAGCCCCAAACCAGCTACCCTTGTTGGTTGAAAACTCTTTTCTTAAATTTTCAACTTTAAGATGGGGGCCCGTAATTTCTCCCAAATCATCAGCTTTGAACTTGGCTGCAAGCTTGTGAATTGTGGCAGTCGACTTGTCATTGTCACTATCTCTAAGTGAAACCAGACGCTCACCTTCTTTCATGTCAAAATGAGGAATTGCTGCCATCAGGGCTTTTAAATATGGGTGTTGCGGTCGACGAAAAATATCTTCCATATTCCCAGCTTCCATTACTTCACCGTGATATACGACGACCACTTTGTCTGCCATGTTGGCGACAACGCCCAGATCATGTGTGATCATTAAGATAGCAGTGTTAAACTTCTTTTGAAGCTCCTTCATTAATCCAAGAATTTGAGCTTGAACTGTCACATCAAGTGCTGTTGTTGGCTCATCTGCAATGACCATTGCCGGATTACAAATTAGGGCCATTGCTATGACAGCACGTTGACGTAGTCCGCCGGAAAGTTCGAATGGATACATTTCGTATCCTCTTGCCGGGTTAGGAAACCCAACTAGCCGTAATATTTTCTCAGTGTCATCACGAGCTTCCTTTGCCGTTTTGGTGTGATGCAAAATGAGTGCTTCTTCGACCTGATTTCCAATTGTATGAAGCGGTGACAATGCAGTCATAGGCTCCTGGAAAACCATTGAAATGCGACCACCTCTAACTTCATAGAGGTACTGATCTTTTGCATCCAAACCTGCCAGGTTGATTGCATTGGCATCGGTTGCTGGATCGTTGAATAAAATTTCACCACCATCAATATTGGCATTTCGTGGCAAGATACGAAGGATAGATTGGGCAATTACAGATTTTCCAGAGCCGGATTTGCCGACAATGGCAACCACTTCTCCTGGCGCGACAGAAAAACTAACGCCTTTGACAGCGTCAATTGTACCTTTCTGGATATCGAAGGAAACTCGGAGGTCTTTGACTTCAAGTAGTTTAGATGAAACGCCCATTATGCGTGAAAAATCCCCTGCCAGGCTGTCAATACAATTCCTCTGATCACGTGTATTTTACACAAGCCGAAAGAAATTGAAAGCTCGATGTTTTTGAACCAACACCTTAGTGTTTATGGTATTGTCGATACCAAGCAGCAAAACTGCCAAGACCTTCCGTCAATTCTGTTTTCGGCTCGAAACCATAGTCACTTTTGATGGATGAAATATCTGCATATGTAGCCGGGACATCACCAGGCTGCATCGGCAAGTTTTTGCGGATTGCTTTTCTACCCAACTCGTTTTCCAGAGTAGTCAAAAAGTCTTCAAGGCTTTCCGGATTATTGTTGCCGATATTATAAACCTTGTGCGGCGCATTGGGTTGCTTGACAGGTCCCTTATCCAGGATTGCAATCATTCCGGCAATGATATCATCAATGTAAGTGAAATCCCGAAGCATGTCGCCATGATTAAATACTTCTATTTGTTCGCCGGCCAGTATCTTTTTGGTAAACGAAAAATAGGCCATATCTGGTCTGCCCCAGGGCCCGTAAACAGTAAAAAACCGCAGGCCAGTTAAGGGTATCGCGTAAAGATGTGCGTAGGTATGGCTTATCAATTCATCAGACTTTTTAGTTGCTGCGTAAAGAGAAATCGGAGTGTCTGCTCTATCCGTTTCCTTGAACGGCAAATCAGTGCGTCCCCCGTACACAGAACTGGATGAGGCATATAACATGTGCTGCAACCCGCTTTTGTTGCGTGCAACTTCCAACATATTAAGATGCCCAACCAGATTTGATTGTATGTAAGCGCGTGGATTTTCAAGGCTGTAGCGAACGCCAGCCTGGGCTGCCAAATGGACTATCTTGGTGAAGCTTTTGTTATCAAGAAAATCATCCAATTGCTTTTCGTCTGCTATATCAACTTGGCCAAACTCAAAGTGCTCATAGCCCCTTAAAACTGCCAAACGCGCCATTTTAAGTTCCACAGAATAATAGTCATTCAAATTGTCGATGCCAATTACCGAGTGTCCTGCATCCAGCAAACTTTTTGCTAGATGGAAACCAATAAAACCGGCAGCTCCTGTAATTAGATATGACATTAATTCAAAGTCTTTGTTATTTTTACTAACCATTTCATGGTTTGCTTCGAAGTGAATGTCAAATGACATTAAAAGCTGATCAGTCGAAAAAAACGGGGACCATTTCAGCATCCACCCCGCCCCCACGGTTTTCAGCTTCAATGGCTCCCGCCTGTCTTTTTTACGTGCTGACGATTTTTATCGTCTAACTTGTAGGTGTTGGTAATCACCTTTTGTGTGGTTGTTCCACATTCTTATTGTTGATACGTTTTCCGCATTCTTCTTTTTTTACGCTGGTTGCCCCAGCATTTTTCCTCGCACTTCTTAATTGGTGCGATTGAAAACTTTTTGTATCACTCAGTAATTAGTGCGTCGTAATCCACTCGCGTGCTTCGCGCTGTGCTTGAGCAATTTGCTCTCTACTCATGTCCAGTGCGATTTCTTCACGGCGTGCCTTTGCTGTATCAAAGCCCTTGTATGCCGCAAGATTGAACCACTTGTGAGCTGCAATCATATCCTGTTCGCCATCACGGCCTGCTGCATAAACAAGACCTAGTTCGAAAAGAACTTCAGCATTACCGCTTGATGCCATATCAGCAAAGTCTGCATTTCAAATTTCATAACGTGCCATTTGTTCGTCCCTTTAAATGTGCTCTTCGTTGAGCCTTCGTTATTTTTGTCTCGCCAAGTTTTTCTTGGTCTCGTTGTTTGGTGACTACAATTTGCATCAAGGAATTAAAAACGGACTTAAAAACAATGCTTAATGAGAAACAAACAAATCTAAAACGGAATCTAAATTTAAGATTTGATTCATTCTGTATATTCAATTATTTCAATAACTTACAAGAAAATTTACACTTGATTCAGGTTTGAAATTCAATCTTTTCGTAACCATTACTGAGATTGATGATTCAATTTTGAATAAAATTTGAAGTAAATTTGGCCAACTTTGCATGAGTACAAAGCCACATATTCAGAACAAATAGATGGCTATTGCCAGTGAACTTCACTTTTCTATTGACGTAAACGTCAAAATTGGCTTTTGTGTGCGCAACATCTTGGAGGACACTTATACCCATCCTACTCCAAAACCCGAATGTTTTGGTGTGATATGATACGAA
>JAALLB010000051.1 GCA_011087745.1 Hyphomicrobiales bacterium
TAGTCGCTTAACATTTGAACAAAACGCCCTCCGACAAACAAGCGGCGGTTCAGTAGCTGGGTAGTTACGATTTTTCATTGAAACCTTCTGCTGGCATGTTTATACGCTTACACAGAACAGTTTCTAAACAGAAAGAATTCCAATGTCTGTTGATATTGATACCGTAAAACGGGTGGCAAAATTATCCCGCATCGCAGTGGATGATGCCAAGGCAGAAAAAATGCAAGGCGAGTTAAACGCCATTTTTGGATTTATCGATCAACTGAACGAAGTAGATGTTGAAGGTGTTGAGCCGATGACATCCGTTGTTCAAATGGATATGCGCAAGCGTGTTGATGAAGTAACGGACGGCAATAAAGCCGAAGATGTAACCGCAAATGCATCGGCAAGCGAAGAAAACTACTTTATGGTTCCAAAGGTTATTGAGTAGGCTTCCTTGATGTTGCGCATCCTAATCTCATCTATGGCAATTTTGTGCTTTGCAAACTCTGTTTTGGCAAAGGAAGTTCCTGTGTTTTTGGAGGGCAAAGTTTATTCAACCGATCCTTCCAAATGCGGTGATGTAACTGAAGATGATAGCTTGCAGCTCAGCAAGGAAGGAATATTTGGCCTGGAATTCGGTTGCACGTTCCTCGGTTTTGAACTGGATAAGGACAAGGATACTGGCGAAACATATTTGGCTATCGCTCGTGCAAATTGTGGGGATGACAGCGGCATAAATCGACCAGATAATATCACGCTTATTGCTCAAGGTGAGGATACCATTACGGTTCAATCACAAAACGAATACATTGTCTCTGAAGCACAGATTTTGCTCTCTCAAAGACTGCCTGAAAATACACAACTTGCGGAAGCATTCCCTGATTATGTATCCCGCGACTGCAAAATATGTAAATAAATCAAACCAGAATTTAATCATTCTAACTATTTGAAAAAGATAGAAAATGTCTGAATTAACGAACCTAACCATCGCTGAAGCCCGTGAAAAACTGCTTGGAAAAGAGATCACGGCTGTTGAACTGACAGATTCATACCTCAAGGCCATTGAAGAAGTTAATAAAACGCTCAATGCCTACATTATCGTGACCTCTGAAGATGCAAAAAAGTCTGCACTTCAATCTGATGAAAAAATTGCAAAAGGCGAGGCCGGTGCACTTGAAGGTATTCCCGTTGGTATCAAGGATTTGTTTGGTACAAATGGCGTTCATACACAAGCTTGCTCGCATATTCTGGATGGTTTTAAACCAAGATACGAATCTACCGTTACCCAAAACATGTGGGACGATGGTGCAGTGATGTTGGGCAAGCTCAACATGGATGAATTTGCCATGGGTTCATCAAATGAGACTTCTTATTATGGTTCAGTAATCAACCCGTGGAAGGCAAATGCGGATAATTCAGCGCTAGTCCCAGGTGGTTCATCTGGTGGATCAGCGGCAGCAGTAGCAGCACATTTATGTACGGGTGCTACGGCAACAGATACAGGTGGCTCAATCAGGCAGCCAGCAGCTTTTACCGGAACTGTCGGCATTAAACCGACATATGGACGTTGTTCACGTTGGGGAATAGTGGCATTTGCTTCTTCACTTGATCAGGCAGGCCCAATTGCAAGAGACGTGCGTGATGCGGCCATCTTGCTGAAATCCATGGCAAGTGTGGATGCAAAAGACACTACTTCTGTTGATATTGCAGTACCGGATTATGAATCAGCCATTGGCCAATCGATGAAGGGCAAGAAAATCGGCATTCCAAAAGAATACCGCGTTGAGGGGATGCCTGAAGAGATCGAAGCTTTGTGGCAACAGGGTATTCAGTGGTACAAGGATGCAGGTGCAGAAATTGTTGATATTTCATTGCCGCATACAAAATACGCACTACCAGCTTACTATATCGTGGCACCAGCAGAAGCCTCATCAAACCTTGCCCGCTATGATGGCGTAAAATACGGTCTTCGCGTCACCGGTGATGATATCACTGACATGTATGAAAAAACCCGCTCTGAAGGGTTTGGCGATGAAGTCCAGCGCCGCATCATGATTGGAACATACGTACTTTCTTCCGGCTATTACGACGCCTATTACCTTCGCGCCCAACGCGTAAGAACACTAATCAAGCTGGACTTCGAAAATGTCTTTAATCAGGGGATCGATGCAATCCTGACCCCAGCTACTCCCTCTTCAGCATTCGCAATCGGCGATGAAGAAATGGCATCAGACCCAATCAAAATGTATCAGCAGGATATCTTTACCGTTGCAGTCAACATGGCTGGGCTTCCTGGAATAGCAGTTCCAGCTGGCTTGGGTCCTAAGGGGCTGCCTCTCAGCTTGCAATTGATCGGAAAGCCATTTGAAGAAGAAATGTTGTTCCAGGCAAGTCATGTAATCGAACAAGCTGCAGGAACCTTTATTGCTCCAAAGTGGTGGTGATCAAAATTGAAACCTAGTGCATTTGTACTGGGTTGCGCTTCTTACCATTCTCCCTCAGTATTCAAGAACTTGATGAGGAGGAAAGTGCAATGGCAATTGTGGTCGATTTACATTTAAAGGCAAAAGACAAAGAAAATTACGATAAACTGCATGCAACCCTTACGGCAATTTTGCCAGATACGGCTGCATACGACGGCGCACAATTGATATCTTGTTCTGCTGATGCAGAAAGCATGACATTTATTGTGCACGAAGTTTGGGATGCAATTGAAAGTCAACAGGCTTATTTGGGATGGAGAGCTGAAAGAGGCGACATTGATGCACTTGTGACAATGCTTGGTGAAGAGCCCAAATTTGTAGTGCGAGAGCATCTTGCGTTTGGATAAATAAATCCAAGATTTCTAGTGTCGCCTCCAATGTCGTATTCTCGACTTGCCGCATAAGAGTTTTGCCTTCATGTTTTTCCTAACTACGGAGGAACATCATGGGCAAAAAGCTTACGCAGGAACAAGTCGATGGCTATGAGCGCGATGGTTATCTATCACCCATAACAATATTCAGTGAAGCCGAAGCAGCGCGGTATCGCACGCTTCTGGAAGACGCAGAAGCTAAATACCCGGAAGCTTTGAAAGGCGCAGCGCGTAATAATGCTCATTGTAATTTCACCTTTCTGGATGAAATCACACACCATCCGGTTTTGCTGGACGCGGTTGAAGATATTGTCGGACCGGACGTCGTTTGTTGTGCAACCGTACTCTTTATCAAGGAAGCAAATGACCCTGGGTTTGTTAACTGGCATTAGGATGGAAAATACATGGGGTTTGAACCCACTAATGGCCTGACTGGCTGGGTTGCCCTGTCAGAAAGCAACGAGACCAGCGGATGCATGCAGGTCATTCCAGGTAGCCACAAAGAAGGCATGCGCGATCATGATGATACCTACGCAGACAAAAATATTTTGACCCGCGGGCAGGAGGCACAAGGTATAGACCCATCGACAGCTGTTTCCATGTCCTTAAAGCCTGGTCAGGTATCTTTTCATCATGAAAGCGTTGTTCATTCCTCCCAGCCTAACCAAAGCAATGACCGACGCATTGGCTTTGCCATTCAGACATACTTTTCACCGGCAACTCGCCAAACAAAGGGTACGACGTTTGTACAATTGGCTCGCGGTGAAGACAAATATGGCCATTTTGAAACCGCTCCACGGCCAAGCAAAGACATGGATCCGGGTGATGTTGCCATGCGAGATCACATGAACAAGTTGTGGTCTGATATTTTATATCATGGAACAGATAAACGCCGGGATTACTAAAGCCATCAATGAATGGATAAAATAGCGCACAAAGAAACCTCCTGTGCCTGTTTACAACCCACATGCTCAACCCTATGTTCTGCCTGACTCTTTTAGACAGACAGGAAATAGAATCATGCGTGCTGAAACGCAAAACTTTGTAACAGAAATCAAGCAGGCAGTAAGCCTGTTGAGGAGGCATCTTTGACTGGGATGTCGCCCAAAAACGCCTTGAAGAATTAAACACAGCTTCAGAAGACCCAGATCTATGGAATGATCCGCAAGCAGCACAAAAGCTGATGCGTGAGCGCCAAAGTCTGGAAACCTCTATCAAGACTATCAGGCAAATCGAACAAGAGCTTGAAGACAACCTGGGCATGATTGAGCTTGGGGAAGAAGAGGGCGATGAAGACGTCGTCAAGGAAGCTGAAGACGCCCTTGAAACCATGAACAAGGAAATGGGCAAACGCCAGGTGGCCGCACTTCTTTCTGGCGAACTTGATAATGCAAATTGCTTTTTGGAAGTACATTCCGGAGCAGGTGGAACTGAAAGTCAGGACTGGGCAAACATGCTGTTGCGCATGTATGTGCGATGGGCTGAGCAGAATGGTTTCAAGGTGGAAATCCAGTCAACAACCGCCGGTGATGAAGCCGGCATCAAAAATGCCTCCATCATGATACGTGGCGAAAATGCCTATGGTTGGGCAAAGACTGAATCTGGCGTCCATCGATTAGTGCGGATTTCACCGTTTGACAGTAACGATCGCCGACATACATCCTTTTCATCTGTATGGATTTATCCTGAAATTGATGACAACATTGAGATTGAAATTCTGGATAAAGACCTCCGTATCGATACATATCGCTCTTCAGGTGCTGGTGGTCAGCATGTTAATACCACAGACTCTGCTGTTCGCATTACCCATGCGCCAACGGGTATTGTGGTGACATCTTCTGAAAAATCCCAACACCAAAACCGTGCAAACGCAATGAAAGCTTTGCGTGCAAGGCTTTATGATATCGAGCTCAAGAAGCGTCAGGAAGGCATTCAGGACGCGCACGACAATAAGACAGACATTGGTTGGGGACACCAAATCCGCTCCTATGTTCTGCAGCCTTATCAATTGGTCAAGGACCTGCGCACTGGCGTTGAAAGCACTTCGCCGGACAGCGTATTGGACGGCAATCTAAACCCGTTTATGGAAGCAGCTTTAGCTCATCAGGTTACAGGCAGCGAAGGTGAAGCGGTTGAGGATATTGATTAGCAAGAGTTCAGATAATGAATCTGCTTATCTAGAGGACATCAAGAGAGACTTTGACCCGATCCATTACGATTGAAGATGTAAATCTGCTGACGTTGGATTCGTCAAAGAAATACTCTTGGGTGAATTCCTCGTATTCCTTGATACCTTTGACAATTACCACGAGGATGAAATCTGATTCACCCGTTGCGTAGTAACATTGTTGAACCGCGGGAGCATTTTTCATTTTGCGTTTGAACATGTCCAAGTGTTGCCGGTTTTAGCGCTCCAGTGAAACCTGCACAATAACAGTCATGTCGCGACCAAGTTTGGATGGGGACAGGACGGCAATTTCGTTCTCAACAACACCAGTATCGCGCAGTTTTTTTATGCGTTTTTGAACTGCAGCCGGAGACAACCCGATATCATGCCCGATGGTCTCAGCCGTAAGCCTGGCATTGGATTGCATTAGGGTCAGAATTTCCAGATCTTTTTTATCCATGCGTGGAGATAAATCACATTTCACACGAAATGCAATGAAATTCACCTGGATTGGGCTGCTTTTGACGAAAAACCTCCCAATTTTAATCAGATGTGAGGTTGGCAGTGATCCAAGAATGCAGCATTTTAAAACTTAAGCTGCATTGCGCCCCTCCATGATCATTTTAAAAATAGCCGCGTCAGTAATACCCTCTGACCCAATCAAAAGGACACGGGAGTATTCATCCAGCCCAAGCTTCTGCGACAGCTCTTCATTCTGTCTTGCAGCAATAACAGCAGCGAGCCCAGCAATTGCGCTTTCACCTGCCTCAATTGGCGTGTCACCGTATTGTGAGTTAGCCAAGAGACGGACAGTCGGAGCAACTAGCGATTCTGGTATGGTGAGAAAGTCGCTTGCTTCTTCAGCAAGTATTTTCCAAGCCATTCCGGACGGTTCACACATGACAAACCGGCCATCAAGGTTTCCTCGGCAATGGAGACATTTGTGGCATTGCCGGTTTTGGAACTCTCATAAAGGCAAGCTGCAAGCTCCGGTTCTACGATTACAACACGCGGAGAAGTTTCTTTCCAGTATTGGCGCAAACCAGCTGCAACGCCGGCAGCAAGCCCGCCCACGCCACCTTGCAGAAATACATGGGTAGGAGCCTGGTCGAGTTCATCGCAGATTTCCTGTGTCATTACACCGTAGCCAGACATTACATCACGAGGGGGCTCAGTATACCCAGGCCAGGATGTATCTGAAACCACATACCATCCGTTTTCATCAGCTTCCTGCTTTGCCAGAATAACAGAGGCATCATAGTCTCCGTCAATCCGGATCACTTCTGCGCCGAGATCCTGCATGGCATCAGCTCGCCCTTGGCTTACTTCTGCATGAATGTAAATTCTGCACGGAGATCCGAACCTTTTACATTCCCATGCCAGAGCACGCCCATGATTGCCGTCTGTCGCAGAAACCAATGTAATTTGAGCGCACTCTGAAGAATATTTTCCAGCACGGATATCTTCCAGAGAAACATCATGACCAAGTTTTTTGGAAATCTCGCGTTGAAGAACTCTTTGCGCTGCATATGAGCCACCAAGAGCCTTGAAACTGCCAAGTCCAAACCGTGTTCCCTCATGTTTGTATAAAATTTCACCAACACCAATTTCTGAGGCTAATCCGGCAAGGGAAACCAGTTGTGTCGGTGTATAGCCTTCCCATCGAGTGATTTCAGAAAAAGCAGTCTTGAAATTTTCTTCAGACAATACACGATAAGCCGCATCTCCCGTTTTGCGATTAGCGGCAATATGGTTGAGCAAAGCGATTGGTAGTAAATTTGTCATGGTTACGTCTTTCTAATTGGTAAGCGGTCACGCACAAGTTGCGTCCAAAAATTGGCGCCGATTGGTAATAATTTGTCATTGAAGTCATAGTCAGAAGCATGCAGCGGTTGCCCTTGAGCACCTTCCATACCATTGCCAAGCAATATGAAACAGCCCGGCACTGCTACACAAAAATGGGCAAAGTCTTCAGAAAAGCTCATTTGTGCACAATCGCCAATCGCATCAAGTCCAACTGACTGAGCAGTTGAAAGTGCGGCCATCGTCGGTGCTTCTGTATTAATTGTTTCAATAAACTCTGTGTTAAAGTTCATGCTTGCTGTAACCCCATGGGTTTCAGCAACACCTTTAACGATCTGTCGCATAAAGCGCTCTACGTCCTTTCGATCTTCCGGGATCCGAGCCCGTACATCACCTTTGAGGGTTGCATGCCCAGGCAATACGTTGCGTTGACCATCCGTCAGGAATTCTGTGACCGAAACAACTGCACCTGTGCTGGGCGCAAGTTTTCGAGATACGATGGTTTGCAATGCCTGTACCATTTCAGCGCCTACAGTGATGGCGTCAACGCCAACGTGCGGCATCGAAGCGTGACCACCTTTTCCAACAATCTCGATTTCAAAGAGGCTTTCGCTGGCACAAATTTGACCAACACGGGTTGAAAACTGGACTAATGCTGATCCGGGAAGATTGTGGATCGCATAAACTTCATCGATCGGAAACTGATTAAGAAAACCATCATCGAGCATCGCTCGAGCTCCCAACCCGTGTTCTTCGTTTGGCTGGAATATGAATACGACTGTCCCGTCAAATCCTTCATCCTTCGCCAAAGTTTCAGCTGCCCCCAACAACATTGTTGTATGCCCGTCATGACCGCAGGCATGCATTACACCCGGATTAGTTGAGACATAATCGTGCGTACTGGTTTCTGTGATCGGTAAAGCATCCATATCTGCTCGAATGCCAATTGCGCTATTACCGTTGCCAATTCGCAACACACCAACCACACCAACACCTTCATGAACCTCGAGACCCAAGTCACGCAAAATACCGGCTACCTTTGCTTTTATTCGCGTTTTTTGAAACCCAAGTTCAGGTTCGCGGTGAAAGTCCTGGCGCCAATCGGATAGTTTTTTATGAAATTCTTGCATTTCATTTCCTTTGACTGTTATTCACAATTTAGGCAATTTGACTGAGATTATTCATCAAAGTTTGTTGATTGCTTGATCAATTTCATCCCAAATTTTTATAATTTTTCGCATTGGCTTCCAAATCTTTGCAAAATCAAAAGCACCACGGAATTGGTTCATATTTGTCATCGGTAACCAGATAATCGTCAATCGGCGCGGTTGCATTGGTAACGGATGCCCGCATTGGAATGGAAGAGACCAGGGTCTTTTTACGGTAGTTCTCGCGGTAGATCATGAAGATGCCACTGGCCAAGATCATGCCAATTCCGATCCAGGAAATAAGATCCGGCCAATCATTCCACATAACTATCTCCCACATGACAACCATCGGCAAAGCGATATATTCAAAAGGGGCAACAAAGGTAGCCTCGACATTTGAATACACATTGGTGGAGGCAACAGACAGATTGAGAACAATAACCGCAGTCACGACAAGCAAGCCAAGTTCTGTCCAACTTGGCGTTTGCCATGGACGCAGTAGGAACTGCCATATCTGCCCGTCTGGAATTTGAGGATTGAACAGGAAAATGAGCAAAACACCAACTACCCCGGTCACCAGGTATATGAGGTTTTGTGCCGCGACCATGGCAGCTACTTCCGCTTCGTTGCGGATATAGCGGGTGATGAGCTGGAAGGCGGAGTATGAAACAGCTGAAGCTACCGGCAATAAATAGGCAAGCTCGAATGTATTTGAACCGGGTTTCACAATGATAATCACGCCAACCAATCCGACTACGACCGCCATAATGCGGTAAAGACCAAGCTGTTCCCCCAACAAGGGCACGGACATAACCGAAATAATCAAAGGAGCGGTGAAGAAAATTGCGGTTGTATCTGCAAGGCTTAACGTTGCAAGTGGCAGGAAGAAAAACAGCATTGCACCAACAAGGCAAAACCCTCTACCAAGGAGTTTAAGCCAGATTATAAAGTTTATTTTAGCAATACTTGACCATGTAATTGGCACGAGCATCACGATAAAAAGTGCAATGGCTGCTCGTATTGCCATAATTTCGAAAATTGAAAGTCTGTCACTCATCAATTTGATCAAAGAGTCATTTAGAGGGATGACAGCCATGGCAAAAATAAAAAAACCAATCGCGACTGCTGGCCGGGACATTATCTCCATAAAACTGTTTTGATCATTACTAGTCATTGCCCATTTTTGTCTGCTTTGCCTGCTTCAGACAATGTTCAAAAGCGCCACGTTTAAGAATATTTTCAGAAGCGTTAACTAGTAAACAAAACCAAGCAACTGCTGCAGATCTTTAGCGAAGGTCCAAGTCGCAAATATACATCGAAAGTCTGAACTGAGTTGGTTAGACTGGTGTATGGATCCACTACTAGAGCCCTATACATTATACCCATCCTACTCCAAAACCCGAATGTTTTGGTGTGATATGATACGAA
>JAALLB010000052.1 GCA_011087745.1 Hyphomicrobiales bacterium
CTTTCGTATCATATCACACCAAAACATTCGGGTTTTGGAGTAGGATGGGTATATGTTATTTAGTTTTGGCGGTAGAATTGGTCGCTTGCAGTACTGGCTAACTTCATTAGGTGTCTTGGTATTTTATGTTGCGATGTTTATGACACTTGGCATTTCAATGAATATTAATCCCACTGCAGCAAGTCAGCCCAGCCTCTCAATGCCTGCTCTTTTGTTGATATGCGGTACCTTTTTAATCGGCATGTAGGTGAATATCTCCGCAATAGTGCGTCGTTACCATGATCGCAATAAAAGCGGTTGGTGGTTTTTTCTTTGTTTCGTACCGATTGTTGGTCCGATTTGGCAATTCATTGAACTTGGTTTCCTGAGTGGTACACCAAGCGGAAATTCTTATGGTGTACTGGGACAATCTGCGGGTTCATGGAGTGAAGATGATGATTACGAAGCTGGTGTTAATGGCAATCTTGATGATTTGATTCAGCAACGCTTGGTAGAACGTCAACAACAAGATGAAGTTGCTGTACAGCGCAATGAACCACTGGGTTCAAGACGCAATCTAGTTGGCAATGATCGTCCTGTTTTCGGGCGTCGCACCTAAGTAGGTTTAGAATTTACTGAACAAAAAAAGGGCGGTGAATTTTTCACCGCCCTTTTTTGTGAGTAAATCTATATCTGAGGCTTAGGCACTGAAACGTTTTTTGACTGACATTACCCGCGCATATGATGACTTAATTTGCGAGGATGAAACCCGGCCCTCTTTAACTGCATCTGAAATCCAGCGTGTAGCTTTTATAGGAAGCGCTTCATCATAATTGAGCGAGTTTGAAAGGAGCAGCAAATCATTGCCAGCTGCCAGTGACAAAATAATAGCCTCACACACCTGGAAAGATTTACGGATGGCACCCATGTCGAGATCATCCGTCAGAATGATGCCTTTATAGCCAAGCCCACGGCGCAGTTTTGTCGTGAGTGCTTTTTGCGAGAAGGTAACCGGTGATTTGCCGTTACTGAATTCAGGATGGAACAAATGCCCGCCCATGATCATGGGGGCAGATGATGCCAGTTTCTGGAACGGTACGATTTCATCCGCTGACCAGGTTTTGGAGATATCAACAAACCCATCATGGCTGTCAGAACGAGAAGAACCGTGTCCCGGAAAATGCTTGAGTGAACATGCAACGCCTGCTGATGCAAAGCCTTTTACAAAGGCGCCAGCATAGGCTGAAATGCGCTCAACATCAGTAGAAAAACCGCGGCCATATTTACCAATAACCGGGTTTTTCGGATCATGAATGTCAACTGATGGTGCCATGTTCATGTTGAAACCAGCTGCATGAAGTTCGCGGCCAGCTTTAGTGTAAAGAGCTTGCGCTTCGGAAAGAGATTTATTGCCAGCAACCCATTTTGCAGTTGGAATTGGAGTAAAACCCTGTTTCTTGCCAAGACGTTGGACTTTGCCGCCCTCTTGGTCAATCGCGAGCAGGCTTTGACGGCTTGCGCCGATCATCATAGATGCCATTTGTTTGACAGCCTTGCCGCTTTTTACGTTATGGCGAAGGAAAAGTGCACCACCTGCACGACCCTTGGCAATATGACCCGCTAGCGCCTTGGTTGAGCCAGCACTGGCACTACCGCCCGGAAATCCGGTTACAAGAAGTTGGCCAGCCATTTTTTCAATGCCTGCCGCATCAACGCGCGTTGCTGTTAAAATTGCAGGTGCTGCGAGAGTTGACGCTGCAGCAAGCCCCATAAAGCGACGGCGGTTCAATTTTGAATTTTCCAAGGTATTCTCCATTTTTCGCAAAAACACTTCAAAAGAATATGTTTTGCTGATTTTCCTGCATTCTTCTCAAAACGAGATGTCTGGTAAACGAATCAGTTCTCTATTCAGTCACAACCATGGTCAAAGAATGACAAATTTTCCTTAACGTTTCCGTATGGGAAGACTGATTGACTATAGTTTTCGAAATAATCAAATTAGCTTCTGACTTTAATATAATGCCATCGGACATGATTTTAAGGCCATTCGCACGTAAAGTTGAGCCGGTTGAAGTGATATCAACGATCACATCTGCCTGCCCTGCGCCGGGTGCTGCTTCTGTTGCACCAAGGCTTTCAACAATGCGGTAAGCTGCGATGCCGTGGCTTGCAAAAAAGCCTTGGGTAAGCTGCCAGTATTTTGTTGCAATGCGTAACCGTCTACCGTGCCGGGCGCGAAAATCTGCAGCAACATCATCAAGATCTGCCATAGTTTCCACATCAACCCAGGCTTGTGGCACACCAATGACAACATCCGCATGGCCAAAACCCAATTTGACGGCAAAATCCAGGTAATTTTCAGAATTGTTGATGGTCTCTCTGGCCAGGTCTTCACCGGTAATTCCAGCGTGGATGTTACCGCTTACAAGTTCACGGGCAATTTCTGCAGCAGACAAGAATGCGACATCGATTTCTCCAGCCTCTGGCACGCCTTGCAGACTGCCCTGATAACTCCTGGCGTTTTCTGGTAAACGCAATTCAAATCCGGCTTTTGCGAATAGCTCCACTGCATTTTCTTTTAAACGACCCTTGGAAGGAAACGCGATTGTCAGATTGCTCATACATCCACTCCTTCAAGGCGGTCAGCCCATAGGGCAAAACCGACAGCTGGTATTTCTTGCGGCGAACCCAGTAGGGTCAAGAGACGATCATACCGTCCACCGCCGACAAGAGGATTAGCTTCGCCGTTTCGATACACTTCAAAAACAAAGCCCGTATAATAATCCAGCCGGCGACCGAAACTTGCTCGATATTTCATGTCTTCGGCACAGTCTTTTAAACCTTCGTAGCGGGCATAAAGCTCATCCCGTGCCAAAGGCAACATAATGCCATGTTTGTTTTCAAAAGATTCAATCACATCAGACGCATCTTTCAGATCAACGTCGATCGCCAAAAACTCTTCTAAAGCTGCGCGTTTATCTGCATCAAGTTTTTCAGAAGCAAGTTCTGCTTTTTCGATCAGACGCTCGGCGATTGCTGCAGGAGTACGACCACCGCTTAAGGGCAAGCCTTGTTCCAGCATCTCACCTTCAATTGCATCTGTAAGGGTTTCCAGGTTGCGTGCTTCCAAGGGAGCCCTGATTTCCTCTGACAGATTTTTCCAGGCACTCCCATTGCGAGATGACATCTGGTCAAGATATTGCCCAATCATCGCATCATCCCCAAATGCGCGGATCAGCTTTTTGCGCCAGGCTTGCGGAATGCGCAGTGCCTCAAGAGCGGAGACAAAGATGGCTTGATCGCCCAGCACCAGCGACAATTCTTTTTGGCCTGCTTGCTCCAAAACGTGCAATGCGGTTTTAATACAATCAATATCTGCATCATTTGCATTTTCGCTGCCGAGGTTTTCAAAACCAGCCTGGGTAAATTCATGAGCTTCATCACCGCGTTGGCGAAAAACTTTCCCTGAATAGGCGTAACGGGCTTTTATCCAGCCTTTTTCCAAGTGTCTTAGACAAACCGGAATGGTAAATTCCGGGCGAAGGCAAAACATCTTGCCTGAATTTTCTTGCGTGATGAAAATCCGGCGCCGCAAGTCCTCTCCCGTCGTATCCAGAAACGGATCAGCAGGTTGAAGGAGGTCGATGTTGGGCACCATGCAGCCGGTTGCTTCAAGCGTTTTCAGGATGGTATCAAGGGTGGTCATTGCCCTATTGCGCTCCGGTTTGCTCAGCTAAAAGCTTCTGCACTTCTGCAACCAAATCAGCCTCGTTGATTTCAAACTGCCCGGGACGTGCAGCGCGATATTCTTCGTTGCTTTCAATTGCTGCAGCCTGACGTTTTCCTTCGATCATGTCTTTGAGCTGGATTTTCCCGGCATCACGTTCATCCGAACCTTGAATAATAGCAATCGGACAATCGCGTTTATCGGCATAGCGAAGCTGGTTTGGAAATTTCTTCCAGTTACCCTGATACATTTCCGCGCGAATACCAGCGTTGCGCAGCGCTTGCACATAGAACTGATATTGCCCCATCGCATCGCCATCCATAACCGTGACCAATAAAGGTGCAAGTGATTTGCCTGTTTCAAGTTTGCCAAGATTTTTTAGCGCTGTCATTAGGCGTGATACACCTATTGAAAAACCTGTTGCTGGAACCGGCTGTCCCATAAAACGGGAAACCAGCCCATCATACCGGCCACCACCGCCAACAGAACCGAAGACGACTTCCTGGCCTTTTTCGTTGGTAACAGGAAATGTGAGTTCTGCTTCGAAAACCGGGCCTGTGTAATATTCAAGGCCGCGGACGCAGGATGGGTCGATTTTTATTCGATCTTCTGCATACCCAGATTCTACAATTAGTTTTTGAATTGTGTTGAGTTCTTCAATTCCATCATCGCCCGCTTTATTACCGATACTTGTTTCAGCGGAAAATGTTCCTATGGCAGCTTCGACAGTTGAGATTTCTTCAGAGCTCAATCCAACCCCATCAGTGCGATCACCACTATCGTCGGTTCGACCTTCGCCCAACAACTCGCGCACTCCCTCGACCCCAAGACGATCCAGTTTATCAATTGCTCTTAAAACGTTCATGCGCTTTTCAGCATTTTCATCACCGCCAAGACCGATGGCTTCCATGACCCCGTCCAGCACTTTGCGATTGTTCACGCGGATTACATAATCACCGCGCTTGATGCCCAGTGCTTCCATGACGTCTGCCATCATCATGCACATTTCGGCGTCTGCCTGGACGCCGGGTGCGCCTACGGTGTCGGCGTCGAATTGCATGAATTGACGGAAGCGGCCCGGACCCGGTTTTTCATTTCTGAAAACATAGCCGGCGCGGTAGCTTCTGAAAGGAAGCGTGATGTCGTTGTAATTTTCTGCTACATGACGGGCAAGAGGTGCGGTTAAATCGTAGCGCAGGCTCATCCATTGATCGTCATCATCGGTTAGGGAAAACACTCCCTCGTTTGGGCGATCGCTATCTGGCAAAAACTTGCCCAAGCAATCGGTATATTCAAACATCGGAGTTTCAATCGGATCAAAACCATAGCGTTCATATACTTCCGAGATCTTGGCCATCATCGCATTTGCGGCTCTGATATCATCAGCGGAGCGGTCTACAAATCCACGCGGTAAACGGGCTTTGAGCTTTTGCGGTTTCTTGTTCTTTTTGGACATTTTCTATCTGCTTTTCAAGTGGTGCTATCGCGCAGGATAGGCTGCTTTTATGAAAGTTTAATTGATATTTTTGGCTTAACCCTGATTTCGAAAGGCAATAGAAATTGCTGTACCGGGCTAAGCGCCGATATGTCGGTGGGAATGATGGTGTCCCTGTACTGAAAAGCTCACTAATTTCATGAGCGTTTCAATAGCCTTGATTACCATGAATGACAAGTGGAATGAATTAAGGCCGCACGAACTCTGCTCTCGCCTTTTCGATGCGTGCATGACAGTAGCATCCTTCTATATGGTCGTTGACCATGCCCATTGCCTGCATGAATGCATAGGCCGTTGTTGGACCCACAAAACTCCAGCCGCGCTTTTTAAGATCTTTTGAAATGGCGGTCGATACATCAGTGGTGGCTGGAACATCCGAAATTGATTTTATTGTTGCCCGGTTCTTTGGTTCATAACTCCAGAAATGGGAGGCAAGCGAGCCTTTTTCTTCAATTAACTCGATGGCCCTTTTTGCATTGTTGATGGTGGATTTGATTTTACCACGGTGGCGAATAATACCTGCGTTCAAGACCTGTTTCTCAATGTCCGCATCCCCCATGCCAGCGACTTTTTCTATGTCGAAACCATGGAAAGCCTCACGGAAATTTTCGCGTTTTGATAAAATAGTGTACCAGGAAAGACCCGACTGAAATCCTTCCAGGCAGATTTTTTCAAACAGCCGGGTATCACTCTTTACAGGATTGCCCCATTCTTCATCGTGATAAATCAGATAATCTTCTTGTGGGCCCGCCCAAAAGCAGCGTGTTTTGCCATCTTCACCGGTAATGAGGGGATGTTTTTCAGTCATTTCGTGGTTCCAACAAATTTCGATCAATTTTGTGCTTAAAACAAAGTAATTGTTTTACACGGTGATGTGAAACAGTTATTTAGTGAGACCAAGAATATTTTTATCAGGCAGTCGCAAACTTGTTATTAGGCAATATCCCCACACGCACAAAACTTAAACCTATCTTTGTTGGGTTATTGGCTTTGTTTTTCTGTTCGCCGGCATTTGCCTTAACAGATGAAGAAATAAAGCGCGGATTTAATTTGACTGTTTTTGGCTCCGAGATTGCGTCACTTGGATTGCAATCGCGGTATGTTCACAAATTTTGCGACGAAGTTAAGTTTCGCATTCATAACCTCTCGTCAAAAAACAGAACCCGTTCCGTCAGGCGTTTTATCAATACTCTGGAAAAGCAAATTGCCGGACTAAATGTTCGAATTGTCGATGATGGAGAGCGGGCAAACTTTAATATTTATGTGGTGAACTGCTCTAACTACAAACAAACCGTACGGGAAAAAGTTGAGCGTCGCCGGAATGCCCAGACGCTTGGGAAATGTCTGGTGAAGTCACGTTTTTCAAGGGCTGGCATGATACGCTCTGATGCGGTGATAGTTTCTAATGAAGGCGAAGCCCTCTTTCGAAGATGTTTAATAGAAGAAATTCTACAGGGCTTGGGTCCGTTAAACGAGAATACAAGCCTTGATAGAAGCGTCTTCAATGACACTTCTAAACATACCAGATTTACCAAATTTGATCGTCTCATTCTAAATATGCTCTATGATGAACGGGTCAAAAATGGAGCAAGCCCACGCAGTGTTTCCAAGGTGCTGGATGAGGTTTTGAGCGATACAAGGAAGCGATTGGGTCTTTAACTTTTTGTTAAGGTAATCCCAAAAGTTTTCGTTTACCAAGTATACTTAAACTTTTAATTTCTTTGTTTAGATTCATAATTTAGAACACCTGCTCCTGCATGGTAGGATCAATTGCAGTGGCGTGTATTGCTTCTGCTCAATGATGATTATGTAGTGAGTACGTCATGAACAAGAAACCTATATTGCTGCTTAGCGCAGCACTTTTTTCTGTGCCGATAGGTATTGCCAATGCGGGAGATCGTTATTCAACGCCGCCTGCTGTAACGCTTTCACCTGATTTGGCTTCACCCTGGATTTTACAACTCAAACGTCCTGCACAAAATGGACAAAGAGCCCAGGTTGAACTTGCCAAGCCAAAACCAAAAGTGGTGCGTAAGATAAAGAAGAAGAAAACAGCCTGGGGCTTCAAAAAGAAAACGACCCAAAGGAACACGGCAAATCGTCAGGTAAGGGCAACCGGTATTTTTGCAGGCTTAAACACTGCACCGGCCGCAACACCCAGAACGATCTATCGTAAGAAAAAGCCTGTTGCATACAACCGTGTTGCTTCAACGCCGCGAGCCAATCAATCTCCGGCGCAACGCCCGCTTGATCCTCAATTTTTACCACAAATGGTCTCCTACCAAACAAGTCAGAAACCAGGTACGATTGTTATCAATACAAACACGCGCCATTTATATTTAGTCATGGGTGATGGCAAGGCACGCCGTTATGGCGTTGGTGTTGGCAAACAAGGCTTTGAATGGTCAGGTACTGAAAAAGTGACCCGCAAAAAAGAGTGGCCTAGCTGGACACCACCAAAGGAAATGATTGCTCGCGAACGAAAAAAAGGTCGTGAATTACCAGCATTTATGGAAGGTGGCCCTGCAAACCCAATGGGTGCACGTGCAATTTACCTTGGGAGCACACTTTACCGCATTCATGGCACGAACCAGCCATGGACAATTGGTCAAGCCGTATCATCTGGCTGCATACGAATGCGCAATGAAGATGTAATGGATCTTTATGAGCGGGTTCGTCGGGGTGCAAAGGTTATTGTTTCCTAGAAACAGGATCTATATCAAAAAATGTTGAAAGGCAGGAAAGTAAAATTTCCTGCCTTTTTTGGTAACCTGTTGAAAATGAACAGTAAACTTCTACAATTATGCCATTCATCGTAGCGCCTTAGAAAAAGGAGGAATTTCTTTGACTTGTTTGTAATGATTTTTCTGATTAAAAAGGCAATATGGGCATGAAAACAATTCCGGTGTAAATTAGGGTGGATCAGATGATTTCAAGAAGAGAAAAATTAAAAGTGCTATTGGCAGGTACTGCAGTTGCTGCAAATTTTGGCTTAATAAACAACGCTGTTGCTCAAAAAGAGCGTGTTTACAACTATGCGGACCAGCGCTGGGAAGAAGTTGATTTAAGCGTCATTCGCACAGATCGCCGTGTTCCTACAAAATATAACCGCAGAAACGTACGCATTAATACAAAGCTGCCAGTCGGAACGATCATCATCCATACAGACAAGAAATTCCTGTATCATGTTACCGGCAAGAACAAAGCTACCCGTTATGGTGTGGGTGTTGGACGTGAAGGCTTTGCATGGAATGGCGATGCAACGATCAAGCGTAAAGCAGAATGGCCAACCTGGACACCGCCAGCAGAAATGCGCGCCAGAGAGAAAGAAAAAGGTATCATTCTGCCAATTACCCAAAAAGGCGGCATTGATAACCCATTGGGAGCTAGAGCACTTTACCTTTACCAAGGCAATCGGGACACGCTCTACCGTATTCATGGCACGAACCAACCTTGGTCAATTGGCCTGAATCTTTCATCAGGTTGCATACGTATGCTGAACAAGGATGTTGAACACCTTTATGAAAAGGTAAAGCTGGGAAGCAAAGTTGTGGTTGTTGGTCCAGGTCAAAAATCTGCGAAAGGATTTTCGGAAAACATAAATCCGCTAGCAGCCTTATTTGGCTCTAACTAAGTTGCGTTCATCAAAATTCTCAAAGCCCGTTCATAGCGGGCTTTTTTGTTTTGAAAATTGATCAAGACTGGCTAAGTATTTTTTCATGAGCCGTTTTGATGACATGGAAGTTTTCACAAAAGTTGTCGTTGTTGGCAGCATGTCAGGTGCAGCACGTGAAATGGGATTATCACCCGCAGTAATTTCCAAGCGATTGCAACGTTTGGAAGAACGCCTGGGAACCCGTCTGCTCAACCGTACTACGCGACAAATTTCTTTAACTGAAGCAGGTGAAGGGTTTTACGATCGTGTCGTTGCCATTTTGGCAGGGGTTGAAGATGCAGAAGCTTTTGTTGGTTTTGGGTCAACAGATGCACGAGGCCTATTAAAGATTTCCGGCCCCACTTCATTTGGACGCATGCATATCGCACCCAATCTCATCAAATTCATGAAAGCCAATCCAAACCTTACCTTAACGTCAACTCGGGATAAGGGCTGTATTTCCGATTGATTTGAGGTTGATTGAT
>JAALLB010000053.1 GCA_011087745.1 Hyphomicrobiales bacterium
GTATCATATCACACCAAAACATTCGGGTTTTGGAGTAGGATGGGTATAATATTACGCGTTGACCATATTACTTTTATAGAACGATTTGCAATTTGATGATGGTGTAGTCGAATGAAAGCAGAGCAACTTCCAAAAGCTGCAGTTGAGTATGTCTTTTTTCTATGTCCAGATTTTCCATTGATTCCTTTATCCGGCGCCATAGAAGTTCTTGTTACTGCAAACAAGGTTCTTGGTTACAATTATTACCGTTGGACATTTGCCTCTCTTGACGGACAAGATGTTGCTGCTGCCAATGGCATTCCAACACCGATTGACATTTCCCTAGAGCAATTAAGAAAATCAATAAAAACCATAAGCCGCCCCAATTCGATATTCGTATGCTCTGGCAGTGGAGTTGAAGATTATGAAACACCAGCTCTTTTAGCAGGGCTCAGAGAGTTTTCCCGAGCTGGTATCACCGTTGGCGGCATTTCAACAGCTGCTTATCTGTTAGCAGCTGCCAAATTACTTGAACACCGCGAATGTGTTGTTCATTGGGAAATACTTCCCAAATTTCAATTTCGATTCACAAACGTCAATGTCAGTTCCGAGTTATTTAGAATTGACCCAAAGTTCTGCACTTGTGCAGGTGGGCTTTCAGCAATTGACATGATGATGGCTATTATCTCATCAGAACATGAGGCATCTGAAATCGAAGCCATCGCCAAGTTACTTATTTTAGGCGACATTCGTCTTCCCAAACAAAGACAAAGACTATTAAAAATCGACGGTTACGACCCCAATGGTAGACTGGCATTTATCATCAAAATTATGGAAAAGAACATTGCCGAACCATTGCCCATGAAGGAAATAGCAAGCATGTTTGGAATTTCCAGACGGCAAGTGGAGAGATGGTTTGAAAAAGATATTGGTTGCTCCCCTGCTTCTTATTACATCAAACTTCGTCTAGAAACCGCAGACTATCTTTTAAAGAAAACGTCTTTGCCAATTTCTGAAATTGCAGGAAAGATCGGTTTTGAAGTCGTTTCGCACTTTTCAAGTTCCTACAAAAAAGGTTTGGTGTTTCTCCAACGCACAAACGAAAAATGATCAGCTCAACCAGGACAAAGATTGATTAGGAGAACCGAGGAGCAGAAATTATACTATTACTGCTCGCCGATTTGTGTGTTTGCCAGGTCAAATTGGAGCTGTGCTTCCATCATTGCAATTTCCAGGAGTCGAGCAAGCGTGGATTCTCCCAAACTTAGCGCCATTTGACGTAATTGCGGTAACATATCACTTAGATATTCCAGCTCTGAGGTTCGCCTCGTGCGCAAGATTTCCAAGCTGTTTTCATTTAATAGTGAAACTTGTGGACTCATAGCTATCAGTTTTTGTTGTAGCCCTGCAAAACTACCCCAGCCGCCCTACTCTAACGAATTACTATCATAAGTTGTATATAGCGTCAATATACACTTTTTACATGTATTTCTGTTTTTCTTTAGGTCCAATGTCATTTTACACTTGACGATTGGACGTGCAATCGCCAATTCAGAGGCCTTTGTAATATAAAATCGTTGAAGTGAGAATGGTGCGCATATGACTCATAATCTTGTTATTGTTGAATCCCCTGCCAAGGCAAAAACAATCAACAAATATCTTGGAAAAGATTTCACCGTTTTGGCTTCATATGGCCATGTTCGTGATCTGCCACCCAAGGATGGCTCCGTATTGCCAGATGAAGATTTTGCGATGTCCTGGACAACTGATGCTCGTTCCAAGCCTCGTATGACAGACATCACCAAAGCCATGAAGAATGCTGACAAGCTTATTCTCGCAACTGACCCCGACCGTGAGGGCGAGGCGATTTCCTGGCATGTGCTGCAAGTTTTAAATGATAAAAAGGCCATAAAAGACAAGCCCGTTGAGCGGGTAGTGTTTAACGCCATTACCAAGCAGTCTGTTCTTGAGGCCATGGAAAACCCTCGCGATATTGATGTGCCACTGGTAGATGCCTACCTTGCTCGTCGGGCATTGGACTATCTTGTAGGCTTTACACTGTCGCCAGTTCTTTGGCGCAAACTACCTGGTGCGCGGTCTGCAGGCCGTGTGCAATCTGTTGCTCTTCGGTTAGTCTGTGATCGAGAAGTTGGGATCGAACGATTTGTTCCAATTGAATATTGGTCAATTCTTGCCAGTTTAAAAAACTCCGCCGGCGTTGCTTTTGAAGCGCGTATTGCAGAATTTGACGGCCCAAAGCTGCAGCGTCATGATATTCCAAATGAAGCCTTGGCAATGGAAATCAAAGCGGCGCTGGAAGCTGGTAGTCTAAAAGTACAATCTGTTGAAGCAAAACCTACCAAGCGCAATCCATATGCGCCGTTTACAACTTCGACCATGCAAATGGATGCATCCCGTCGTTTGGGGTTTACTGCCAAGCAGACTATGCAAGTTGCGCAAAAACTTTATGAGGGCCTGGATGTTGGTGGCGGCGAAACAGTTGGTCTAATAACCTATATGCGTACAGACGGTGTTCAGATTGCTCCTGAAGCTGTCCAGCCCATCAGAGAACAAATTGCAACGACATTTTCTGCCAAGCATGTACCTGCTGCGCCTCGCGTTTATAACTCCAAGGCCAAGAATGCTCAGGAAGCACACGAAGCAATTCGTCCAACCGAGATTTCCCGCCATCCAAAAGAGATGAAGCAATATCTCAGCGATGAACAGTTCAAGCTATATGATTTGATCTGGAAGCGTACAATTGCCTCTCAAATGGCGTCAGCTGATATTGAGCGTACTGCGGTTGATATCGTAACAACAAGCGGAAAGCCTGCAAGGCTGCGTGCGAATGGTTCTGTAATCATCTTTGATGGTTTCCTGGCGGCCTACGAAGAAGCAAAGCCAGAATCCGAAGAGGATGATGACAAGCGCCTGCCGACTCTAAAAGAGGGTGAAGACGTTGTTCGTGAGAAGATTGAAGCCAATCAGCATTTCACCGACCCGCCTGCTCGCTATTCAGAAGCCTCACTTATCCGCAAAATGGAAGACCTGGGTATTGGGCGCCCTTCCACTTATGCATCCGTTCTTTCAACCCTTCAGGATCGCCAATATGTCATTTTGGAAAAGCGCCGCTTTACACCTGATTCCAAGGGACGTGTTGTAACCAGCTTCTTGCAAAGTTTTTTCAACCGTTATGTTGAGTATGATTTCACAGCAAACCTTGAACAACAGCTTGACCAAATTTCAGCTGGTGACCTTCAGTGGAAAGACGTATTGCGTGATTTCTGGACGCAGTTCTCTGCAAGTGTTGCCGAGACCAAAGATCTCCGGGTTTCTGAGGTCCTGGACAAGCTTAATATTGAGCTAGCACCCCTTGCCTTCCCACCCCGTGAAGATGGCGGAGCACCGCGTGAATGTCCAACCTGTAAAGAAGGTGAGCTTAGCCTCAAAGTTGGCAAGTTTGGTGCTTTTGTCGGGTGTTCAAATTATCCAGAATGTAAGTACACTCGCCAACTTGGTCAAAGTGATGCGGAAGCTGCCGCACAAGCGCTTGCTGATGGACCAAAGGTTTTGGGCATAGACCCAGACTCAAGCGAAGAAGTATCGCTGCGTACAGGGCGTTTTGGGCCTTATATCCAACGCGGTGAAGGCACACCAAAAGAAGTTAAACGTGCCGGTATCCCGAAAGGTTGGGATCCACTGGAAGTTGATTTTGAAAAAGCACTTCGTCTTTTGTCTCTGCCACGCGAAGTGGGTGCCCACCCTGAAACCGGCAAGATGATCACGTCTGGTATTGGCCGATACGATCCTTTTGTTTTACATGACGGCATGTATGCCAATATGGAATCCGTGGATGATGCCTTTACAATTGGTATCAACCATGCGGTGACACTGTTGGCTGAAAAAGCTGCCAAGGGACCTGGACGAAGAGGTGCTGCGGCAGCTCTTAAAGACCTTGGCGACCACCCAGATGGTGAGAGCGGCAAGATCGTGGTCAATGATGGTCGTTATGGTCCTTATGTTAAGTGCGGCAAGATCAATGCCACTTTGCCAAAGGATAAAGACCCACAAACGGTGACACTTGAGGAAGCTGTTGCACTTATTGCTGAAAAAGCTGCCAAGACCGGCAAGAAGCCTGCCGCCAAAAAGAAAGCACCTGCGAAGAAGAAAACCGCAGCCAAGAAAAAACCTGCTGCGAAAAAGCCAGCGGCCAAGAAAGAGTAGATATATAATTGGCGAAAAAAACCCCGCCTAAAAAGAAACTGTCAAAAGTTGCAAAACGTGCGGCCGCTAAAGTGCCATCACGAGAGAAAATTTTGAAATTTGTAGCTGAGAACCCTCAGCGCAATTCCAAACGAGATATCTCCAAGGCCTTTAATATCAAGGGCGCCGACAAAATTCACCTCAAGGCAATTTTGCGCGAGTTGATTGACGAAGGTAAAATAATTGAACGTCGTGGCAAGCGATTGTCGCAAGCAGGTCAACTCCCCCCTGTTACAGTGGTTGATGTTTTAACGCGTGATCGAAATGGCGGGCTACTTGGCAAGCCTGTTGATTGGGATGAAGCCAAAAACGGCAAGTCCCCTGTTATTGAAATATCAACAAAGACTCGTGGCAAAGAGCAGGTTGCTGGTGTTGGCAACCGGATACTTGCAAAAGTATTTCGTCTTGGCAGTTCAGATCGCTACACTGCAAAAGTCATCAAAATCCTGCCCAAACAAGAAACCCAAATGTTGGGCGTAATTCGCGTTGGCGAACGTGGCATTCGATTGGAGTCAGCGGTCCGCCGCCAGGGAGAAATGGAAATCCCCCCTGATCTTTTGGGTGATGTGCAAGATGGCGATCTCGTCACGGTGGAAACCATTCGCAGCCCAAAGCATGGTTTAAAACGGGCAAAAGTTACAGGAGTTATCGGTTCCTATAAAACCGAAAAAGCGGCCTCCATCATTGCAATTCATGCCAATGAAATTCCGCATGTATTTCCCGAAAGCGTTATTCACGAATCGGAAGCAATAAAGCCTGTTTCGCAGGGCAAGCGTGAAGACTGGCGCGACATTCCGTTGATTACAATAGATCCTGCTGATGCCAAAGATCATGATGATGCAATACAAGCTGAACCCGATCCGGATGTTACCGGTGGGCATATTGTTCGCGTGGCGATTGCCGATGTTTCTGCCTACATCAAATCCGGTTCTGCAATGGATACCGAAGCGTTGCTGCGAGGAAACTCAGTATACTTCCCGGACCGCGTTGTTCCGATGCTGCCAGAACGTATTTCCAATGACCTTTGTTCACTAAGAGAAGGCGAAGACCGCCCTGCTCTGGCAGTGCAAATGTATTTTGATGCGGATGGCCGCAAAACAAAGCATACTTTCCACCGCGTGCTCATGCGCAACCATGGCAATCTTGCCTACCCACGCTACCAGGCTGCAATTGACGGCAAGCCTGATGAGAAAACCAAGCCACTGATAAAGGATGTGCTGGAGCCGCTTTATGAAGCCTATAAGTGCATGACCAGGGGGCGTAACAATCGTCAGCCACTTGAACTTGATCTACCCGAACGCAAAATCATCCTGAAGGAAGATGGAACGGTTGATCGTGTTCTGGTACCAGAACGTCTTGATGCGCATAAGCTGGTTGAAGAATGCATGATTCAGGCCAATGTTTGTGCCGCTGAAACACTCGAGCGCAAAAAACAAGCCCTGATCTATCGGGTTCACGAACCACCTTCTCTTGATAAGCTGGAAAAGCTACGTGAGTTTCTATCGTCTTTGGAAATTTCACTGGCAAAGCCAGGCAATCTTCAAGCCATGCATTTCAACCAGATACTATCAAAGGTTCGTGGCACGGAAAATGAAGAGCTTGTTAGCCAGGTTGTTCTGCGCTCTCAAAGTCAGGCAGTTTATGCAGCGGAAAACCAGGGCCACTTTGGCTTGCAATTGTCTCGTTATGTGCATTTTACCTCTCCTATAAGGCGATATGCTGATCTAATTGTTCACCGAGCACTGGTTGGATCGCTTGGTCTTGGTGAAGGCGGAATTACACCACACGAAGAAGCAACGCTTGATGATATTGCGGCAGGTATCTGCATTACAGAACGCCGTGCCATGCAGGCAGAGCGCGAGACAATTGATCGTTTGATTGCAGGGTTTTTATCTGAACAGATTGGCGCAACCTTCCATGGCCGCATAAATGGGGTGACAAAGGCAGGACTGTTTGTCACGCTTGATGACACTGGTGCAGATGGTTTTATACCGATATCTATGTTGGGTGATGAGTATTTCATTTTTGATGATGCGATTCACGCAGTAATTGGTGAAACATCCCGTCAGCAATACCAGATGGGACAAAGAGTTGAAGTAAAACTTGTTGAAGCAGCACCCGTTGCTGGTGCGCTGAGATTTGAAATGATAAGTGAAGGCGTAGAAGGCAACGGTCTTCCGCGTTCTCGCAATACGAACAAGAGAAATGGCCCTCGCGGTCGTCACAAGCCTAGAACCTATAGAGGAAGCGGGCGTAGAAAAAGGCATTAAGCTTATGAGTATCAACGAAGCTCAACTTGAAACTTTAGAAAAACGTGAAGTATTTCCGGCCATGATGAAAGGCCTTCGTGGCAAATGCCCTTCTTGCGGTCAAACCAAACTGTTTACGGGCGGTCTAAAAGTTCAAGATAAATGCTCATCGTGCAATGAAGAATTCCATCACCATCGCGCTGATGACCTTCCTGCTTACCTGAACATTTTTGTTGTAGGTCATGTTGTTGTTGCCATGATGATGATGGCTCTGACCTGGAAACTTGTCGGAATGTGGACTGGCATGTTTATGACGATCGGCATTGCAATCCTGGCTTCTGTATTATTGATGCGCCTGCTAAAAGGAATGGTTGTAGGTGCCCAATGGGCGATACGCATGCACGGTTTTGGTGGAAACGAAGACTGAGTTATGGCGAGGGATAAATTTCAAGGCAATAGCAAAGACCTGGATACCGAAGTCTCCCGCATTGAGGGGATGATAAACTCCAATCATGCGCGCGAAGTTCGCGACAGAACACGCAATGAATATGGCTATGTACGTCCAAAAAACGCTTCAACGATGATTCTCATCGATGGCCCCAAAGACAATCCTCGCATTCTCATGGGCAAACGTAACAAGAAACTCAAATTCATGCCGGGTGCCCTAGTATTTCCCGGCGGGTCGGTTGATAAGTTTGATGGTTCTGTTCCCGTCTCTGCCGAGCTTTCTGACAGGACGCAATCCCGCTTGATGGAAGCGATGCGTGGCAGACCAAGTCGAAGAGGCGCACGGGCACTTGGGGTGGCAGCGGTGCGCGAAGTAGCTGAAGAAAGTGGATTACTACTAGGCAAGTCAGGAGATTTGCAAAATGACCACGATGACTGGAAAGACTTCAAGGAAAAGGGTCTGGTGCCTTCCTTGTCTGCGCTTCGTCTATTTTCACGGGCAATAACGCCGCCAGGAAATTCACGGCGTTTCGATACCTGGTTTTTTATCGCACATGCTTCTGAGGTTGGGTTTGCACCTGAAGGTGGATTTGATCCGGATGGTGAGTTGGAAGATTTACAGTGGATTAGACCCAAGGATGCTATCACAGAGAATACACGTGAAATTACACGCGTCATGCTGGTCGAATTAATACAGCGGCTGGAGAAAGACGCTGACCTTTCTGATGACTACCCTGCTCCCCATTATCAAACCGTTGGAAATCACTTTCGCAAGTCGATAATCTAAGGTAAGCGTGAATAGACAATTATTGAGTCTATTTTCATGCCGACATCACAATCAAATATATTGAAAATTTTTGGCGGCAGTAATGCCCCCGGCGTTATTGCTGCGATTGCCAGTATTTCAATCGTGGGTACAGGCATTGGCTTAAGTTTTCCGTTGTTGAGCCTTTTGATGGAACAACGCCGCATTGCAGCTTCAATTATTGGTGCCAATACCGCTATCGCCGGAATTGCGGCAATGATGGTTGTTCCATTTGTAACGCCAATTGCCCGCAAACTAGGTGTAGTCAACACAATGCTGGCCACAATTGGGCTTTCGATATTCTGTTTGACCGGTTTTTACTTGTCTGAAAACTTGCCGTTATGGTTTGTTCTCAGATTTCTTTTTAGTGCGAGTATCACCACAATTTTCATCCTTAGCGAATTTTGGATCAACTCGGCTTCGGAAGAAAAACACCGCGGTCTCATTCTTGGTATCTATGGCACGGTTTTAAGTTTGGGTTTTGCCTTCGGACCAGGAATACTGGCCATTGTCGGCACGCACGGTATTTTGCCGTTTTTAATTGGTGGTGGGATAATAATCTCTGCAATCGTGCCAATTTCAATGGGTCGCAACAACGAACCAGAATTGGAACGTACCGGTAAAACGCCCTCAGTAATTCCGTACCTTTTTATCGTGCCTCTTGCGACCATGGCAGGCTTTATCTTTGGTGCAGTTGAGCAGATTGAGTTGGCGCTCCTGCCTGTATTTGCCTTGCGTTCCGGTTATGAAGAACAGGCGGCAGCTTTGCTACTGACCATTACGGGCCTTGGCAATGTTGCACTACAAATTCCTCTGGGCATGTGGAGCGACCGTGCGAAAGATCGCCGGATTGTCCTTCTTGCATGTACACTTGCAGGCCTTGTCGGTGCGGTTCTGATACCACTCTCGGTTCATATTGGCTGGGTATTTGCCATAATCCTGTTTGCATACGGCGGAATTATCTCTGGCATGTACACGGTTGGACTTGCACACTTGGGTTCACGGTTAAAGGGCACAGATCTGGCACAAGCGAATGCTGCTTTTGTGTTGTGTTACGGATTGGGTATGACTGTCGGTCCGCAAATCGCTGGTATTGCGATGGATGTCATTGGAACGTCTGGCTTTGGCGTAACGTTGTTCGCATTCTTTGCGATCTATTTGGTTCTGTATATCTTCAGGGTCAGAAGAGCCTAACTCCAGTCAATTGGCCGATGGTAAGCAAACAGAAATATACCCCATAAAATACCAGATCCAACCATTACAATCCCTGTCCAGGCCAGTATTGTGTATTCATTGGAAATTGACCAACCCACCAGCAGTCCGCCAAGTACAATCAGAATTATCGGAGCAAAAAGACCAAAAAGAAATCTCGTCACATCTTTTAGTATTGTTATACTCCGAGTCCTTGAAAATCTGATTATTTGGGGTTGACGTTTCAGG
>JAALLB010000054.1 GCA_011087745.1 Hyphomicrobiales bacterium
TCGTATCATATCACACCAAAACATTCGGGTTTTGGAGTAGGATGGGTATAGTCATGAGGGAAGAGCCTATCTCGCCATTGTAAACTTTCATCGACACTAGGGATTGGGGTCCAAGCATAAACCACCGGAGCTTGTTAGCTTGGCAAATGAGGAAACTGCAAGGAAAGCAAGATTAACGGCTGCCCTTTTCCGGGTGCTTTACCTCTTTTCGGCATCAGTTGAAGATGTTTTGCCAAATCTAAAACTGGTCCGCGCTGGCGATGGACACCTAATATTGAAATTACCAAAGAATTTGCAGCCTTTGATGGGTGAAAAACCCAAATCAAGAATTGAGCAATTGAGCAAGGAAATCGGCGAAGAAATTAGTATGGGTTCGCTTAGTGAGCAATTCAGATACTTTTTCTTTTGAGTGGCTTTTAATACTCTGCGTCATCACTTTGTTTCGTCCAGAGTATTTTGCCGCATAGAGCATCTTGTCAGCCCTTTCAAAAAATGAACGATATGTGTCGCCCTCAATTAATTCAGCAACTCCAAAACTACCCGTCAACTTTAAATGCTCTGCGTTGTTATGGGCATGTTGTTGTTCAAATTTTGAGCGTGCATATTCCGCCATCAACCTTGCCATTTCGATATTGGCCTTTGGCAATAAAATTGCGAATTCATCTCCGCCAATTCTTCCAATAATATCAATTTCCCTACGGCAATCTTTCAAACAGTCAACAAAGGAAATCAACGCCTTGTCACCAAACAAATGCCCCTTGAGATCGTTTGCTGCTTTAAAGTTGTCTATGTCGCAAACAACCAAAGCCAATTGCATTCCATTAAGGTGATACTCATTTACAACTTCTAGAGCCTAGCTTTCGAACGAACTCCTGTTGTTCACTTTTGTCAAAGGGTCATTAACAGAAAGGCGTTGCAGTTCTTCAATTACGTTTACAGCAAGACTGGTGAACAATAATACAGCGATTGAAATGGCAAAAATTGCTACTGAAAACTGGATTAATTCAAGAAACATCGAATTTGCAAAGCGGCTCGCATCGAGCACTTCATTTTGTATTCTTAGGGTAAGAACGGTGATGAAAACAAAAGTTGCTGGAAAACCTAACACTGAAAAAAATGGCTTTATCAAGCAGTGAGCGACTACGGCTGAATATGCTAGTTGCACCCAGTACAATCATGCCCGCGCATCCATAACTTATCAATTCAGTTCGTACGTTGAAGTTATCTTCAATGAACCAATACCATTGGGTGGTTAGCAAGGTGATGACAAAAATTAAGCCTAACAAGAGTAACGGTGGCTTGCGGTCATACCTGTTAGAAAGCCCAATCGAGAAGAGCAGGGCGCTAAGCATATAAAAGGTATCGCTGATGGGTGTCAAAAAAGTATAGCGTTCAGTTAGCAGGTAAAGCGCCTCAAATCCGAAAGCAACTCCTGCGCTACCGTAGGATAATGCAAATATGCCCGCACTTACGAACCCTCGGTTTTTAATCCAGATAAGGAAAAAACCCAGGGTAAAAACCCCTAATATTGATGATGTTAAAAACTGTTGTAACACTATATTTTATACCCCGCCTATGAGATGTAGTCAGGATAAGCACTTTTGGGTTACGTAAACTTTAAGTTTTTTGAAGAAAATATTTTAGGTATTGATCACCAAAACAGAGCGATTTTTGTACCCAAGTGCAATGCGCCCATTCTTGAGATCTAAAGCCTTGTTTCCAAAGAGTTCTTTTCGCCAGCCCTTTAGGGCTGCAACATCCGCATTGTCATCTGCAGCAATTTTTTCAAGATCATCAACCGTTGCGATAATTTTTGCCGCTACTCCGTATTTTTCAACGGTAACTTTTAACAGCACTTTGAGCATTTCAGTTGCTGCTGCACAACCTTCTGGTGCCTGCTTGGGGCGAGGTATTTTTGGCAATTGATCGTAGGGTATTTCTTTGGTTACTGCAATTGCCTTTAGCAGGCTGTCGCCATATCGGTTTTTGTCAAATCCCCTGGAAAGGCTGCGGAGTTCTGTGAGTTGTTTCATATTTGATGGTGCACGAGAGCAGATATCATATATCGCATCATCACGAATAACCCGTCCACGGGGTACATCATTGGCTCTAGCCGTTTCTTCCCGCCATTTGGCAACCTCTTTTAGAAGAGCAAATTCCCTTGGTTTGCGCGCGCGCATTTTTAGTCGTTTCCAGGCATTCTCGGGCGGGGTGTCGTAAGTTTCTGGAGAGGTTAGAATTTCCATCTCCTCGGCAACCCAGTGACTGCGATCTTGCTCGCTCAAGCTTGCGTTCAGTGAGAGATAAACATCTCTAAGATGGGTCACATCAGCCAAGGCATATTCAAGTTGTTTTTGAGATAAAGGGCGTTTCGACCAGTCTGTAAAGCGAGAAGATTTATCAACGGTATGGCCAGATATTTTATAGACCAACTGATCATAGGAAATACTGTCACCATAACCGCAAACCATGGCAGCGACCTGGCTATCAAATATGGGTGTTGGAATTAAACCCGCCAACTTGTAGATAATTTCAACATCCTGACGCGCTGCATGAAATACTTTCACAACTTTCTTGTTCGCCATCAATTCAAAGAAGGGTGAGAGATCAATGCCATCAGCTTGAATGTCTATGATCCATTCATCATACGGACATGCCATTTGCACAAGACAAAGAATGGGCCAGAAGGTGGATTCTCTTAGAAACTCGGTATCCACGGTGCAGTAAGGGTGTTCGGCACATTTTGCACAAGCTGCGGAGAGGGCTTTGGTATCGCTAATAATTTGCATTTCGCTCTTATAGCGAAAGTGTCACAGCTTGTCTTCTGGAAAATTCATGAGATTAATCAAGCGTCATTTTTGTGCAAAACCTTGACAAACTGCCCCTTAAATGTGTTTGTCGCGGCAAGTAATTACAGATGTTGATTTGGCCCTGCGTGGGCAGCCGAAATTTCAGGAAAAAACATGACTACATTAAGCGAACGTTACCGCAGCCATACGTGTGAAGGTCTTCGTAAATCAGATGTTGGAAATACAATTCGTATTTCAGGTTGGGTGCACCGCGTGCGTGACCATGGCGGAGTGTTGTTTATAGACCTTCGCGATCACTACGGCATGACCCAGGTAGTTGCTGATCCGGATTCAGCAGCCTTTAATATTGCAGAACTGGTTCGTGGTGAGTGGGTTATTCGTGTCGATGGAAATGTAAAAGCACGTGATCCTGAAGCTGTAAACACTAAATTACCTACTGGTGAAATTGAAGTTTTTGCACGCGAAATCGAGATTTTGTCGAAAGCAGCTGAACTTCCCCTGCCTGTTTTTGACGAACCTGATTATCCAGAAGATATTCGACTTAAATACCGCTTCCTGGATTTGCGCCGTGAAACACTTCACAAGAACATTATGCTGCGCACGCAGATTATTGCAAAGATGCGCGAACGCATGTCGGGCGCAGGTTTCAACGAGTTCTCAACACCTATTCTTACTGCATCTTCACCAGAAGGTGCTCGTGATTTTCTTGTACCTAGCCGCATTCACAACGGTGAATTTTATGCGCTGCCACAAGCACCACAGCAGTATAAACAGCTTATCATGATGTCGGGGTTTGACACATATTTCCAAATCGCACCTTGTTTCCGCGATGAAGACCCGCGTGCAGATCGCCTCCCAGGTGAGTTCTACCAGCTCGATCTGGAAATGAGTTTCGTAGAGCAGGATGATATTCTGCAAACCATGGAACCTGTTATGCGCGGTGTATTTGAAGATTTTTCTGAAGGTAAACCGGTTACTCAAGAGTTCCGCCGTATTCCATATGATGAAGCAATACGCAAATATGGTTCAGACAAGCCCGATCTTCGCAACCCAATCGAAATGCAAGACGTGTCTGAACACTTCCGTGGCTCCGATTTTAAAGTTTTCGCAGGAATTTTGGATGCGGACGAGAAAAATAAGGTTTGGGCAATCCCAACAAAAGGCGCTGGCAGCCGTAAGGCATGTGACCGCATGAATTCCTGGGCACAGGGAGAAGGCCAACCAGGAATGGGATATATTTTCTGGCGTGAACTGGAAGGTGTATTTGAAGCTGCAGGTCCAATTGCAAAGAACATTGGTCCAGAACGTACAGAAGCACTTCGTCTGCAACTCGGCTTGGAACTGGGTGATGCTGTATTCTTTGCAGCAGGTGACCCGGCCAAATTTGCTTCCTTTGCAGGTAATGCTCGTACGAAAGCTGCAGAAGATAACGCACTTATTGACGAAGAACGTTTTGAGCTTTGCTGGATTGTCGATTTCCCATTTTATGAATGGGACGAAGACAACAAGAAAGTTGAGTTTGCACACAATCCTTTCTCAATGCCGCAAGGTGGAATGGATGGGCTTGAAAACCAGGACCCACTAACAATCAAAGCGTACCAGTACGATTTGGTTTGTAACGGATTTGAAATTGCTTCAGGTGGTATTCGAAACCACTTGCCGGAAACCATGGTCAAAGGATTTGAAATTGCAGGCCTAGATCAATCAACCGTCGAAGAACGCTTTGGCGGTCTTTACCGTGCATTCCAGTATGGCGCGCCACCTCATGGAGGCATGGCAGCTGGTGTTGACCGTGTTGTAATGCTTTTATGCGGTGCAAAGAATTTGCGTGAAATCACCATGTTCCCAATGAACCAACAAGCAGTTGATTTGCTGATGGGTGCACCTGGCGGAGTTGATGCAAATCAGCTTTCAGAGCTTGGCATACGTTTGATGCCAAAACGCGAAGACTGAATCAAACTATAAGAAGTTTTTGGTAAGTTACGAAAAAGGCTCGAGATTTTCTCGAGCCTTTTTATGTTTTACTCAGCAACAATCGTTAGATTCAATCGTTTCGCCAAATCTGCAGGTGTTACACTTCCTGCCTGTGCCGCAGATGATAATGCAATGATTTCGGTTACTGCAAGACCACCAACCGGTTCAATTGTAACATTCAGTTTCTTGTTGCCCTGCATAAAGGTTCCAAGTGCCTGGCTGGTTTGTGCTGCAAGTTCTGGAATATTATAGGGCGTCATCATGATGGTTGTCATAGGTCCCACCATAGCTTTTATCTGCTCAGGCTCCTGCTTGAGTTTCTTGGCTTGTACATTGATAACGCGATCAAGCAGAGACTGATCATCCAAAACAATTTCCATGCGTTCAATGGTCAGACCGGCAAGATAAGCAATTGATTGCATGGCCAGAGCATTTTTTTTCTGCTCATCAGGTTCGGCATTCATAGTATCAATCGCCGCCATAAACTGACGAGCAAGCTCTTCAGTGTAACCGGACACACGAGCAGAAAGGGCAAAAGACGCTCCATCTTCAAGTTCTATATTGTATTTGTCGAGTTCAATTATGCCAGTTTCACGTTGCCAACTACCCGAACCCTCAAGATTGACAACCATTGTTACCAAATCCAGCTCTTTAAGGTTTTTCAGCATTTCTGCATTTTTTGGATCATCCGGCATTTGAGTAAAATCAAAATACATTCTCTCAATACGGCCTTCACTGATGAGCGTTTTCGTCTCTTTGTCAGTTCTACTGGTGCCGTAACCGCGTTCCCAACCCATAAATTTCTTGCCATCTAGCGTAACAGTCAAAGGTTTGATTTCTGCGGTAAGGTCTTTGTCTGAAACAAGTGGGCTTCCCTCCACGGATAGATCTGGAAAAAAGAAATTTCTAAAGTTCATACCTTCAAAAAGGAAATTTACCTGTTCTCCAGTTTTGGCTTTCATATCAAAGGCAAAAGCACCGATATCGACTAATCCAATATCAAAGCCATGCTTTCCGAAATGTTTAATATTTTCTATTGTGACTGCGCCAGTAGAAATGGCGATGGTGTCCTTGTCTGATTTGACCGTGCCAGTACCAGGCGACAATTTAATTGATTTGGAATTGAAGTTACGCAAGCTGGTTTGTTCAAAACCTTCAATTGAGGCTGACGGGAACAGTAATTTGCTTTTCCCGCGCTCATCATTCGACTCCACAGTCATATTTGTTATTTCCGCATAAGAAATGACAGACGGCCAAAACGCATTTTTACCTTCTGAGGTTTCGGAAAATTTCAACCCGTCGGAAAAGGCCCGCTCAATTGTTACAACCAAATTGTTGTTTTCTGCGCTTCCTTTTTGAACAAAATTGATAACTTCTATTGCGTCATATTGTAATCTGCCATTGTTACCTTCCCGGATGTTACCGAGTGTAATTGATTCAATCTGCTGGCGACTTTTGGTTTTCTCATCAAAATAATCAGCGTTTTTGATGATCAGGGAGTTATCTGACGTTTTTTCAACTGAGCCGAAGGTGAAGACAACATTGTTCTCCTGAGCGTAACTTTGAAAGTTTTTGAGGGCAGATTGCTCATCAAATGCTCTTGCAACATTGAGTGTGATCAGGGTTGAAAGGGTTAAAGTCAGGGCGAAAAACAGACGCATTAGAAAAGTGCTCATGTGGGATCTTTCAAAAATGAATTTTTGTATTAGAATATGTAATAGATAATCTATCTGGCAAATATGACAACATTGTCTGCCGGAAACTTAAAATTGTATTGTTCACAATTGCTGAAACTTGCTTGAAATTGTGAGCGTGATGGGCGATTAAAACTATGGGGCACTTTTAGGTTATGATTCCATAAGGGCTGAATTTAATGAATTTTCGTATTTTCACAGTTTTATTGGCAATGCTATTTGTTAGCTTGAGCCAGGTGCATATCGCAAATGCCCAATCACTAACCAGCGCCAAGGTGAAAAAGCCAACCAGAATTGTAACAAAAGGTGTTTCTGTTGGTGGGGGCTTGAAAGTTGATATTCACGCTCCGATTTCAGTGAAATCAAGAGGGCTGTTTAGATCCGGAAAAAAAGCACCAATTCTAATTTATGTACACGGTGGTGGCTGGATCAAGGGCACACGAGCAAAAATACACAATCTGGATACTTTCGCAACCAGTCGCGGCATCATGCTTGTATCCGTGGATTACAGACCAGTCCCAAGAACGACAATTGATGGACAGGTACGCGATGTTGTCCGCTCAATAAACTGGGTACGTAACAATATTTCTCGGTATGGCGGTGATAAGCGAAAAATCGTCATTATGGGCCATTCTGCCGGTTCTCATCTAGTAGCGCTCATCGCTGCAAAGAGACTTGGCGGGAAACTGGCTGGTGTCATTTCCAACGATGTTCAGGCCTACGATATGGTTGCCTATGGCGGCATGCGGGGCAGTTTGCCTTATGTCTATGCAGCAGCTTTTGGCTCGAATCCTAAGAATTGGATTGAATGGTCACCGGTTACTTATGTTAGAAAAGGCCCAAGAGGAGGATTGCCTCCTTTCATGATTATGTATTCCGGATCAAATTATGCCCGCCGAAAGGTTCTAGCAAATGGCTTTGGAGCAGATCTAAGAGCCAAAGGTGCCAGAGTTATCCTCTTTGATGGCCGCCGTTATTCCCATGGCTCAATTGCCAGAGGTATTGGAAAGAGTTCTGAGGTAACAAGAGCAGTGGAACGTTTTCTACGCAGAGCCTATCGGTAATTCCTGTATTAAGGCCTGATTAAACATTCTCCACAAAAAGAGACAGGGTTAAACTTGTTGCGAATCGTTTGCATACCTATGTTGTAGGCAAGCATTGAGAGTGGGAGAACCTTCATGGACTACATTGCAATCGGTATTTTATTGGCAATCGCAGTTTATGCAATTGCAATTTATAATGGTCTTGTGAAGGCTAGACAGATGGTCCGTGAAGCATGGAGTGGTATCGACGTACAGCTAAAACGCCGCGCTGATCTTATTCCCAACCTGTTGGAAACCGTAAAAGGTTATGCCTCCCACGAGAAAGACACGCTTGCAGAAGTAACCGAGATGCGTACCCGCGCTCAAGGTGTGCCGGCTAATGATGTTGCCGGAAGGGCCGTTGCAGAAGGTATGTTAAGTCAGGCACTCGGCAAGCTATTTGCGGTAGCTGAAGATTATCCAGACTTGAAGGCAAATGAAAACTTCCGTGATTTACAAAACTCTCTTGATGAGATGGAAACTGAAATTCAGATGGCGAGGCGCTATTATAATGGTGCTGCCAGAGATCTGAATGTGAGAGTCGAAAGCTTTACTTCAAACCTGGTTGCAAACACATTCAAGTTTGATCAAGCCGATTATTTCGAGATCGAAAACGATGCAGATCGTGCTGTACCAGAAGTAGACTTCGGGAATTAATCCAATGAATCATTCTTTTAAGACACTGCGCTTAGTCATTGTAAGCGTGGTGCTTTTTTGCGCGGCGTCGCTTTCTTCCGCTTTGGCAGAGGAAGTCATCAAGAGTTTTGATGCAAAAGTGCAAGTTGCAAAGGATGGTACTTATACGGTGACGGAAACCATCACTGTGAATTCCGAAGGACGTAAAATCAGACGTGGAATTTTTCGCGATTTTCCACTGTTGTTCGAAGATGCTGACGGCAAGGAAAAGCAGGTAGGTTTTCATCTGATATCGACTTTGCGTAATGGGAAGCCTGATAAAAACCGCCTTAAGGAATCTTCCAGTTCGGTTAGAATCTACATTGGTGACAAGGACGTTTTCATTGGCAATGGCGAACACACTTATACAATCAAATATGAAACAACACGTCAGGTTAGGTATTTTTCAAACCACGAAGAAGTTTATTGGAATGTAACCGGCAACTTCTGGGATTTTCCAATTCAGTCTTCCACTGCTGAATTCATATTACCTGAGGGTGCAAGCATAACAGATACGGCCGGCTTTACTGGCAGAGTTGGCTCAACAGAACAGGCCGTTAAACTGTCTAAAGGCCCAAGCGGACGAACTGTTAAAGCGGTCACATCGCGTTCTTTAGGTCGCTATGAGGGCATGACCGTTGCGATCAAACTGGCAAAAGGCTCTATCGCTCTTCCAAGTGACAAACAGCTTTCAGCCTGGTTTTGGCAAGATAACAAGGCAATGATCCTTGGATTAATTGGTTTGATGGCAATGCCAAGTTGAAATCAGGATTTATCTCTGATAAGGGTGGGCTATGAATATTCC
>JAALLB010000055.1 GCA_011087745.1 Hyphomicrobiales bacterium
ATCACATTTATGAATCAATTCAACGCCTTATCCAATAGCGTCTAGTACTGTGATCAGTGACACAATTCAATCACACTTGATTGATTAAGGTCCCAATATTGGCTATTAATTCATGGTTACGTTTGGTAAGGCTGTTACCTTTCGTTAACTATAAGTGCCTAGGATTGAGATACCACTGAATCCCTATGTTAGGGTTGCGCGCATCGCAGGGAGGCAAGCAACAAAATGCATTTGTTTAATAGCCGCAAAATCCAAAGACAACTGTGTGTGCTTTTCACAAAGTTTGCGGTTGCATGCGCGTTATTGTCTGGCTTTGTTGCAACTTCGCAAGCGTCCGATTTTTACCAGCCTTGGCGAAATAAACAAAAAACTATCATCATAGATGCCTATGAGAAAAATCCCATCAATTGGCAAGAGATGGTGAAGAACAAACAAATTCGCGCGTTTATTGGCAAATCGAGTGACGGACTGCCATCGCCATGGGCATGTCCAGGTAACGCAACTGAAAAGAAAATTTGTAAGAAGTCATTCCAAAACTACTTCATGAAGCAGCAGCTTTATCACACCCGAAAAACCCTTGCGAAGGCGCTTGGGTTGAAGTGGGGTGCCTATCATCTTGGTCGCCCAGGCAATCCAATTGCTCAAGCAAACCATTTTCTAGATTTCGCAAAGCCACAAGATGATGAGCTGATCGCTCTGGATATTGAACACGATAATCCAAAAAAATGGATTTCTTTTAAAGATGCTGAGATTTTTGCCCGTCAGATTTATGCGCGCATTGGCAGATATCCGGTACTTTATACAAACCATAACACCGCACAGCGAATTGCAAGTCGCCGTGCTGAGTTTCCATTGTTGTCAAGGTTACAGCTTTGGTATGCGCGTTTTAAGGGAGATGTGCGCGGTGCATTTCCAATGGGTAACTGGGAAAGTTACACCATGTGGCAATTCTCAGCCCATCCAAATTGTAACAAGCGACGTTGTCTTTATCGCGTCCGTGGTACAGAGCCAAATATTGATGTGAACGTTTCAACTTTGACAATTGCCGAGTTTGATAAAGCCTGGCCGTTTAATGGTCTGGTACCAGTAAGAAAACCTGATGAAGACAAAAATCCAGATATCTTGATGGTAAACAATGAAAAGCCGCAGATTGACGTAGCTTCACAGCAAATTACAACGGCTTCAATAATAGCGCCAACACCTAGAGCTGATAATGAGCCATTGAGCAAGGAGGCAAGCTTCCAACTCGCGAGCATCAATCTTGATGATATTGCTGTACCAACCGCCCGTGAGCGGGATGATCAACCCAGCTATGGAATTACGACCACAGATTATCAACCAGAATATGAAATTGTTGTTCCAAAATCAGAATATGCAGAAGATTTAACGATGCAACTGCAATATCTGGCTGGCGCGCTTTAGGGTTATTGGCTTAAAACCCGGCATCTACCATCATGGTATTTATCTGGGTCTAACCCATGGATGCAATATTCAACATTCCAAGTAAAACCTGCAAAACCAGCCCCTTCTTCAATCAGAAAATGAATACGGCGTTGTTTGCCATTAACAAAAACTGCGTCGCCATGACAATACCGACGATTGATAGGTGATTGTGGAAACGCATTCTCATTATGCAAATGCGGATTGATTACCGCATCTAGAACAAGACCTCGGTCTTCCCAATATATTTCTTCAGTCTTATTAAAACGCTTTGCAATCTTTTCCAGCACCTCTTCCGACTGACATTCTGGAAATGCATCTTTTGCCACAGCAGAGTTAATGTGCAGGGGCGCCAGAGACGATAGAAGAATGGCTAAAGAAAGAAGACGCTTCATGAGATTATCCTAATAAGAAGGTTTGGCTGATTATTCGATGATTATTTAACTTTTGCAAGGTCGGCAATGACTTTTGAATAAAGTTTATGCTCTTTAATCAGAACACGGGCTGAGAGCGTGTCGGCAGTATCTTGGCTAAATACAGGCACTTTTTCCTGGGCGATGATCTCCCCGCCGTCCATTTCGGAATTCACGAAGTGTACCGTACATCCATGTTCTTTTTCTCCATCATCAATTGCACGCTTGTGAGTGTCCAATCCCTTGTATTTTGGGAGGAGGCTGGGGTGAATGTTAATCAGTCGCCCCTGGTAGGCTTTGGTGAAATCCGCTGATAATATGCGCATGAAGCCTGCCAAACAAATCAGATCTGCTCTGGTCATATTGATGGCTTTTTTTATTGCAGCTTCATGATCTGCACGGCTTGCATAATCACTTCGCTCAATTGCATGTGCCTCAATGTTTGTAGCACGCGCAGTCTGCAATCCGCCTGCATCTTTATTGTCAGATATTACAACGCAAATTTCGGCTGGATAAGAGGTGTCACCTGATGCCGCAAGAATGGCTTCCATGTTGGAGCCGCGTCCTGAGATTAATATGGCCAGTTTCTTGCGTGGACTAATTACCAAGCGAGCGATCCTTCGTAGGTAACTTTGCAGTCTTCATCCGCAATTAGGGTACCCAATGTCACAACACTTTCACCATTCGCTTCAAGTACAGATTTTACTTCATCAGCCTTGTCGGGAGAAGCAACAACAACCATGCCGACACCGCAATTAAATGTGCGGAGCATTTCGGATTCGATAACGCCGCCAGCCTTTGACAGCCATCCAAAAACTGGTGGTGGTGATACGTTTGCAAGATCAAGTTTTGCACCGATGCCTTCTGGCAATACCCGCGGAATATTTTCGGTAAAGCCGCCACCCGTAATATGCGCCATTGCTTTAACGCCTCTAGTTTCACGAATAGCTGCAAGAAGCGGCTTCACGTAAATACGCGTTGGTTCGAGAAATGCTTCTGCAATGCTCTTGCTTTCATCAAATGGTGCTGGATTGTTCCAGGATAGTCCTGCATTTTCGATAATTTTTCTGACCAATGAAAATCCATTTGAGTGAACGCCGGATGATGTCAGACCAAACAACACATCGCCAACAGCAATATCATTTGACGGCAAAATGCCATCGCGCTCTACCGCACCAACTGAAAAGCCCGCCAGGTCATAGTCCTTGTTTGAATACATGCCCGACATTTCAGCGGTCTCTCCACCGATGAGCGCTGCACCGGACTGCCGGCAACCTTCAGCAATGCCTTCAACAACCTTTGTTGCTTCTTCGACGTCGAGCTTGCCTGTTGCAAGATAATCAAGAAAGAACAATGGCTCTGCACCCTGGACAATCAGGTCATTTACGCACATGGCGACCAAATCAATGCCAACAGTGTCATGAATGCCGGCTTCGATTGCTATTTTCAGCTTGGTTCCAAGGCCATCATTGGCTGCAACCAGGACTGGATCCCTAAATCCCGCAGCCTTCATGTCAAAAAGGCCACCAAATCCGCCGATATCAGGGTTTGATCCAGCTCTTGCTGTGGATTTGACAGCGGGTTTAATTGCTTCGACCAGCGCATTGCCTGCATCGATATCGACACCAGCTTGAGCATAGCTTAAACCATTATTGGATGGGGTATCTGTAGAAGACATGATTGCCGCGTTACTCCGCAGTTGGTAAGGATAAACATTGATTCAGTAAAGATTCTAAGAATCTGCGAGACATCTAACACAATTGTTTCGCTTTAGGGAGTGCCGAATGGACGAGAGTTTTGGATTACGCATGAGAAGACAGTTTTTTTTCTGGCTTGGCATGTTGGGTTTCTTTGTCGCCTTTATGTGGTTTTTTTCGGACATCCTTCTTCCTTTCATAGCAGGAATGGCCCTTGCTTATTTTCTTGATCCTGTAGCCGACTGGCTACAACGTATGGGTGCAAGCAGAATGCTTGCTACCGTAATTATTCTGATTACCTTCATTTTGACGTTCATTATTTTTTTGATGGTTCTGGTTCCGGTGCTGGCAAATCAAATATCGGGTTTCCTTGATAGATTGCCCGAACTGGTAAGCAAATTGCAGACATTAATTGCTTCAACCGAAATCGAATGGCTCCGCGAGCGCATTGGTGTTGATGGTCAATCTTTGCAGGACAATATCAACGGCCTAATGAAGGAAGGTGCGGGATGGGTTTCAACCGTATTAAAGCAAGTTTGGAGATCGGGAAAATCACTTGTTGATGTTGTTTCACTCCTTGTTGTTACTCCGGTTGTAGCCTTTTACCTCTTGTATGATTGGGACAATATGGTGGAGCGAGTAGATAGCTGGCTGCCGCACGATCACAGAAACACCATTCGTTCGATCATAAGTGACATAAATTCGGCAGTTGCCGGGTTCGTTCGGGGGCAGGGAACGGTTTGTCTTATCCTGGGTCTGTTTTACGCTGCAAGCTTAACCGTCATTGGACTGAACTTCGGACTGTTAATTGGTCTGTTTGCAGGGCTGATTTCATTCATACCATTTGTTGGTTCAATCATCGGCTTCCTGCTATCTGTTGGTGTTGCTCTGGTTCAATTTTGGCCTGAATGGATACCAATTGCACTGTGCGCAACAACATTTTTTATGGGCCAATTTCTAGAAGGTAATATCCTTCAACCAAAACTGGTTGGAGAAAAAGTCGGTCTGCATCCGGTTTGGCTAATGTTTGCACTTTTTGCTTTTGGGTCTCTTCTTGGATTTACCGGTATGCTGATCGCCGTACCAGCAGCAGCAGCAGTGGGTGTCGTAACGCGATTTGGGCTTGGACGTTATCTGGAAAGTGAACTATACAAGGGCAAACCGCAGCCGCGCAAAAAACCTGTAAAGAGGGCTCAAAGAAAAGTGTAGCCCAAGAGTTGATGAGTAAAAAAAGTTCAAAGACAAGCCCGCAATTGCCGCTTGATTTATCCGTTCCGGTAGCACGTCGCCGAGAAGATTTGATCGAGAGCAAGGCAAATGAGATGGCCATTTCCATGCTGGACAGTTGGCCAGATTGGCCTGGCCGGGTGAGCGTTTTGGCAGGCCCCATAGGGGCGGGGAAAACTCATATTGCCAGTGTATGGGCAGAAAAAGCTGGCGCCATATCCTGCAATTCGGCCGATCTTCCAAAAAACCTTGATAACTTTGTTAAACACGCATCGAGTGGTGGCAATTTTCTAATCGAAGATGCAGGCGCTGGCGTTATTGATGAAACTGCAATGTTTCATTTTTTGAATGCTGTTAAACAGAGTGAAGGCCATTGCCTTATTACAAGTCGTTCCTGGCCGATAGAATGGAATGTAAAACTCGCAGATTTGGCATCCCGGCTAAAAGCGGTTCAGGTATTCGAGCTTAGCGAACCAGATGATATATTGTTGAGGCATGTCATGGTAAAGCTTTTTGCTGATCGCCAACTCTCTGTCGACGAAAAAATCATAGATTATTGCGTTCTTCGCATGGAGCGTTCGTTAGAGTCTGTTGGTCGGCTGGTGGAAGCAATAGACGCAGAAGCCTTATCAAGGCAGTCTGGCATAACCCGTGCAACTGTTGCTAATGCCCTTGAACAATTGGGAATGAACTAGTTCCAAGAACTTTGGTGGATTAACCACACAAATGAATTGTGATTAAATCACTGACCTATAGCTATAAAATTCGTGTTAGAGTTTTACTATGACGGAGCAATTTCAAAATTTTGAAGGTGGCATTTTAGCTGACCAGAATATTCCCAGCTCAGAGGAAATATTTGGCGATCCAACACGCTTCGTAAATCGAGAACTCTCGTGGTTGGAGTTCAATAGACGCGTATTGGAAGAAGCCTGTAACCCAAATCATCCCCTGTTGGAGCGGGTTAAATTCCTGTCGATATCAGCGAGTAATTTGGACGAGTTTTTCATGGTTCGGGTAGCTGGTTTGAGCGCCCAGAAAGAACAGCGTGTTGAAAGACGTTCTGATGACGGAATGAGCGTCGAAGAGCAACTGTCTGCAGTTGATGATTCAATTAAAGGTTTGCAAAAAGATCAACAGGCTTACTGGGCGGATTTGCAATCCCAACTCGTCAAAGAAAAAATACACATCATCCAACCAGCCGACTTGCAAACAAGTGAATTGAATTGGTTGGAAGATTATTTCGATAGTAACATGTTCCCGGTTCTAACGCCGCTTTCTATGGATCTGGCACATCCATTTCCATTTATTTCAAATTTGGGTCATGCGCTGATTTTCGAACTTGCTCAACCAAATAGCAAATACACGATGAAAGCCTTCGTTCGCATGCCGCTTGGCTTGGAAAAATTCGTAAAATTGCCGCAACGCTCGAAAACGGAGCTGCATTTTTCAGCATTGAAGATATTATTGTACGCTTCACCGATAAACTTTTCCCAGGTTACGAAGCAACAGGGCACGGTAGTTTCCGGGTTATTCGCGATAGTGATCTTGAAGTTGAAGAAGAAGCTGAAGACCTGGTGCTGACTTTTGAAAGCGCCTTGAAACGAAGGCGTAGAGGAAAAGTTGTCCGCATCGAAACTGACGCCAATATGCCTCAAAGCCTGTCTGAATTTATTGTTGGAGAGCTAAATCTCAGCGATATACGTGTTGAGCAGGTAGGCGAGTTGTTTGCATTAAACAACCTTATGAAAATTGCCAGCATTGATCGGCCTGACTTGAAGTTTCCAACGTTTGTCGCCCGGTTCCCTGAACGGGTAAGAGAGCAAAACGGTGATTGCTTGGCGGCCATTAGGCAAAAAGATATATTGGTTCATCACCCCTATGAATCGTTTGATGTCGTAGTACAATTCATAAGACAGGCAGCGCGCGATCCTGACGTTATTGCCATAAAGCAGATGCTTTACCGCACCTCTAACAATTCCCCAATCTTGGCAGCATTAATTGAAGCAGCAGAATCTGGCAAATCTGTAGTAGCAATTGTTGAATTAAAGGCACGGTTTGACGAAGAAGCAAACATTAGGTGGGCACGGGATTTGGAGCGTGCAGGTGTGCAAGTCGTCTTCGGATTTACAGAATGGAAAACCCATTCAAAGCTGAGTCTGGTAGTTCGAAAAGAAGATGGCGGCATAAAAAATTATGTACACATTGGAACGGGTAACTACCACTCTATCACTGCGCGTCTTTATACTGATTTATCGTATTTTACGACCAATTCAACGATTGCTAACGATGTTGCCAAGGTTTTCAATTACACAACTGGTTACGCGAAGCCGCAAGATTTACAGACGTTAATCGTCTCGCCGGTAAGTCTCAGATCAAGCATACTTGAGCACACAGATCAGGAAATTATTCATGCAAGAGCAGGGCGGGAAGCTCATATATGGGCAAAAATGAATTCACTTGTTGACCCTGAAATCATCGATGCATTTTATAGGGCAAGTCAGGCAGGCGTTCAGGTTAGATTGATAGTTCGCGGTATTTGTTGCTTGCGACCCAATGTGTTTGGGCTATCAGAAAATATAAAGGTAAAATCTGTCATTGGCCGGTTTTTGGAGCACAGTCGTATTATCTGCTTTGGCAATGGTAATCCAATTCCCTCTCCTGATGCTATTGTTTATATGGGATCAGCAGATTTGATGCCAAGAAATCTAAATCGGCGTGTTGAGACCATGGTCAGGATCAATAATCCAACGGTTCATATGCAGGTTCTTGATCAAATCATGGTAGCGAACATACAAGACACAGAACTGAGTTGGGAAATCATGCCAGACGGTACATCCAGAAGGCTATCCACACTTGATGATGGCGAATCGTTCAATTGTCAGACATACTTTATGACAAATCCAAGCCTATCGGGACGAGGGGAAGCTCTAAAAAATGACGCGCCGAAAAGGTTTGTCCATAACCGCACTTTTGACACGAAAACAAAAGACCACTGAGGCACAAGGCCGCCTTAGAGAACGCGAACCTGTTGCCATCATTGATATTGGGTCTAACTCGGTGCGTCTTGTGATGTATGAGGGATTAACCAGATCTCCTGCTGTTCTTTTTAATGAAAAAGTATTGTGCGGGCTTGGCAAGGGTGTTGCAAAAACTGGAAAACTTGATGAAACCGCATCTCAACGCGCACTTGCAACAATTACCAGATTTAAGCATCTAGTTTCTCAATTAGGTGCCAAAAAGTTACATATTCTCGCAACAGCCGCAGTTAGGGATGCTGATAACGGACTCAAGTTTATAAACGAAGTAGAGGATATCTGCAGTTCGAAGGTGAAACTTCTAACGGGAGAAATGGAAGCTTCTTATGCTGGACTGGGTGCAAGTAGCGGTTTTTATAATCCAAATGGCATTGTTGGTGATTTGGGTGGTGGATCTATGGAGCTTATGCCTACAGGTGCAAAAGCCGATATTGGAATAACAACACCTCTTGGCGGTCTTAAACTTCAGGAAGTGTCAAAAAATGATATTGCACAAGCTAGCAAAATTGCACGCAAGGAACTGTCCAAAGTCAATTTAAAATGGCCAGGTAAACGTAAGTGCTTTTATGCAATTGGCGGTACCTGGCGGTCATTGGCGCGGCTGCATATGTTTGATACTGGGTATCCGCTAGATGTCGTTCATGGTTACTCTGTAAAGTCAAAAGACTATATTGAATTTTGTAAACGCGTTGCAAATGGTAATTTTGAAGACTTCGCGGGTATTGAGGAAATTTCCAAAAATCGCCAAAACCTTCTTCCCTTTGGTGCCGTTGCGATGATTGAAACATTGGAATGTCTAGGGGCCAAAGAAGTTAAAATGTCAGCAACAGGACTGCGGGAGGGATATCTCTACTCGCTTCTTGATGAAAAAATACGCCAAAACGATGGACTGTTGGAAGCAACGGGAGAATTGGCCATTTTGCGTTCAAGATCACCACAACATAGCCTTGAACTGGCGGAATGGACCGGTGAAGCTTTAACTGCAATTGGTGTGGAAGAAAGCGAAGATGAAAAGCGTTGGCGAAAGGCGGCTTGTAATTTGGCCGATATTTCTTGGCGTGCAGCTTCTGATTTCAGAGCAGAGCAATCGTTGGGGATTATCAATAATGCCGGTTTTATACTCCGAGTCCTTGAAAATCTGATTATTTGGGGTTGACGTTTCAGGC
>JAALLB010000056.1 GCA_011087745.1 Hyphomicrobiales bacterium
TTCGTATCATATCACACCAAAACATTCGGGTTTTGGAGTAGGATGGGTATAACAGATTTTTCCGAGAATGCGTTGGTCTTTAAAGCGCTTACCGGCGGTGAAACTCATGCCGTTCAGTGGCCATTGACTGTTATCAAATATGCCATGTTGGGTTTATCCGCCGTATTGCTTTCAACCATTGTAATCGTGCATGGAAATTTGGGTGCAATTACAAAAATATTCCTGCGATTTGTTTTTCCGATTTCAATTGCAATTCTGGTTGCAGGTATTGGTGGCCGGGTAGGTGGTGATCTCGTTGGCGCAACGTTTCCATTGGGATTGTTGCTTCTGGCAGTTTATGCGAAAATACTTAGTGCAGAAAACCAAACCTAGTCTTCTTTTGCTCTTGCTTCTCTGGCACGAACAACTTCTTCCTTGTGATCCTTGGCGCTTTGAACTTCTATGAACAGCCGCTTTACCATCGGATATTTTTCCTTGATTGCGATCTCCATGAGCGTATTGGTTCGTTCAACCTCGCCTGCAAGTACACTGTCGTTGTAATCTACAGAAAGCGCTAGAAGCACATCGTTTGGCCCACGGTGAAGGGTTCTGATTTCGTTCAGTGCAATAATTGCATCATATTCATTGACCAGTTTTTTGATGTCATCAACAATTTCCGGAGCTGCGGATTCGCCAATCAACAGACCCTTGGTTTCGAGTGCTAGCAATAGTGCGGTACCTGCCAGAATGATGCCAATAACAATGGAGGCAATGCCATCCACTACGGGTAGATTGTAGGTCACCGAAATCCAAATCCCGATAAGTGCTACGACAAGGCCCAACATTGCAGCGGTGTCTTCAAAGAGGACGGTAAATACTGTGGGATCCTTGGAATCTCTAACAGCTTCAAACAGGCTTTTCTTTCCTCTCATGGTGTTGAATTCCTTGTAGGCAATCCACCAGGCAACGCCTTCAAAGACCATCGCCAGGCTCAAGATGATATAGTTTATTGATGGATCTGCCACTGGATGAGGGTGTAGAACTTTTTCAATGCCGTGGTAAATCGAAATACCAGCGCCTATCGAGAATATCAAAATAGCAACGATAAATGCCCAGAAGTAAATTTCAGAAGCGTATCCAAAAGGATGTTTTTCGTCTGCCGGTCTTTTTGAGCGCGCTATGCCATAAAGCAGCAAGCTTTGGTTGCCTGTATCAACCAATGAGTGAATGCCCTCAGAGAGCATTGCTGCAGAACCTGTGATACTTGCACCAACGAATTTTGCGATGGCAATTAAACCATTGCCGATCATAGCTGCGTAGATGACTTTTTTTGAACCTGATGCCATGATTTGAGCCTGTGTCCGAATCCAGTATAACTGTAAATTGATTTGTGCTGTTTTTGCACAAGGGTTTAGTTTTACGCAAGGGCAATTGATAAAAGACGATTGATAAAATGGAGAAAACCATGCACACTTTACTAAGAATTCTTTTTGTAGCCACTTTTACAGATCCAGTTTTGGCGGGTGAAGCTTATGTGGTTGATGTAAAGGTTAGCGGTTCTGGCGGAACGTACAATTTTTCTGTGACCGTAAAACACGATGATACCGGCTGGGAGCACTTTGCCAACCGTTGGGAAGTTGTGGGAAAAGATGGCACGATCTATGGAACACGTGTGTTAGCGCATCCCCATGTTAATGAGCAGCCGTTTACGCGATCTGGCAGCATAAAAATACCTGCTGGTGTCACTACTGTAATTGTGCGGGCCAATGATCTTGTACACGGCCTTGGTGGCGAAGAGATGAAAGTGTCTCTTCCCAACTAGCGTTTAAAAGTTTGGAGTATCGTTTGAAACTTTTCACGGTTGAAAAAATGTTTACTGCCGAACTTGAAGAAAAGCAGTCCCGGTTCATTGCGAATTTGGTTCCTGTTGCCGATTTTCAATCAATACTGGCAGAGCTAAGAAATTCACATTCAAAAGCCTCCCATCATGTTACTGCTTTCCGGGAAATATCTCTTACCGATCAAATCAATGAAAATGCCAAGGATGATGGTGAACCGGCTGGTACATCCGGCATGCCTGTTCTCAAGACATTGATTGGTGCAAACCTTATTAATGTCGGTATGATTGTAACCCGGTATTTTGGCGGTACCAAACTTGGTACAGGCGGTTTGGCACGCGCTTATACAGGTGCATCCAATCTTGCAATTCAAAGTGCATCAATTGTTGAATGGAAACGCATCGGCGTGATTAAACATCATGCGCCCTTCGCCACATCATCCAATATCGAGCGGCAGATCAAGATAGCAGGCTTAAATGTGCTTGATAGGGAATTTAATGCTGACGGCGTGACGTTTACGATTGAAGGTGCTGTAGATGATATTGAGTGTTTTGAGACCGCTTTGAGTGGCTAGGCAACCAAGGCTTTAACGCCATCGATAACAAATTGAACGGAAAGAGCCGCCAGAAGCACGCCCAAGAGCCTTGTTAGGATCATACGGCCAGTATTTCCCAAATATTTATTGAGCAGCTCTGAGGCAACAAATGCCAGAAGAACAAGGCTAATAACAAATCCAATTACTAGGATCAGTATTCCGCGCCATTCCCATCCAGCATCGAATTGAGTTGATAGAAGAATTGTTGCTGAAATTGCTCCCGGGCCAGCAATCATTGCTAAGGCCAAGGGAAAGACAGCTATATTGGCGATGTGGTCCTTTGTGATTGCTGTTTTGGTGGCTTGTTCTTTGCGCTCCTGTCTGACACCAAAGACCATCTCAAATGCGATATAAAACAATAGCAATCCACCAGCGACCCGGAAGGCGTGAATTGTTATACCCAAAGTGTCCAGTATGACCTGCCCAGCGATCAGGAATAAAACTAATAAACCAAAGGCAATCGAACACGCTCGTAACGCTACGGACAGGCGTTCAGATCTGGTCATGCCTACAGTTACGCCGATGAAAATTGGAACGAGACCTACCGGGTCAATCGTTACAAGAAGTGTAAAAAAGGCATTCAGGATTGCATCAAATTCAAACATATTTCCTCGATATCAGCCTATTGATCAAAAGGCTACCCAACTAATTTCAATTACTGTTTAATCATGGGTTTAACTCTTTGATATTTATTGTGAATTTAATTCACATTTCTGTGTTGAAATTTGGTTGAATCAAGGGAATCGGGTATTGTGTATCAAGTTATTCTAATCTGGGTGAATATTCTTGTCAGACGAAGCCAATACTCCAACTTCCGGTGATGATCCTTCGGACATCAAACCGATTTCCATTATTGAGGAAATGAGTCGATCTTATCTTGATTATGCGATGAGCGTGATCGTGAGTAGGGCGCTTCCGGATGTTCGTGATGGCCTTAAGCCCGTGCACCGCAGAATTTTATATTCCATGCATGAAAATGGTTATGACTGGAATAAGCCCTACCGCAAATCTGCCCGTATTGTCGGTGATGTGATCGGTAAATATCACCCACATGGTGATACTGCTATTTATGATGCCATGGTTCGCATGGCGCAGGATTTCTCGCTGCGATTGCCGCTGATTGATGGTCAAGGTAATTTTGGTTCGATTGATGGCGATAAAGCAGCTGCGATGCGTTATACAGAATCGCGCCTTGCAAAACCCGCCCATGAACTATTATCCGATATTGATAAAGATACAGTCAATTTTCAGGATAACTATGATAATTCTGAACGTGAACCGGTTGTTATTCCAGCCAAATTTCCGAATTTATTGGCAAATGGAGCTGGCGGTATTGCGGTTGGCATGGCGACCAATATTCCGCCGCATAACCTTGGTGAATTGATCGACGGTTGTTTGAAAATGATCGAGGATCCTGCCGTTTCTCTTGAAGAGATTATGCAGATAATTCCTGGTCCGGACTTTCCAACTGGTGCGATGATTTTGGGCCGAAGTGGTATCCGTTCAGCTTATGAAACAGGGCGTGGCTCTGTTTTGATGCGTTCTAAGGTTGAAGAAGAAACCATTCGAGGTGATCGACAAGCATTGATTGTTACTGAAGTTCCTTATCAGGTCAACAAAGCCTCGATGATCGAAAAAATGGCTGAACTGGTGCGCGACAAGCGTGTTGAAGGTATTTCAGATATTCGTGATGAGTCTGACCGTGATGGTTACCGCGTTGTCATCGAGCTCAAACGCGATGCCGTTGCAGATGTCGTTCTTAATCAGCTTTATCGCTATACGCCGCTGCAAACATCATTTGGGTGTAACTTTGTTGCCCTAAACGGCGGCAAGCCTGAGCAAATGAATTTGATGGACATGCTGCGTGCCTTCGTTGCCTTCCGTGAGGAAGTTGTAACGCGTCGTACCAAATTCCTGCTCAATAAAGCACGCATTCGGGCACATGTGTTGGTTGGTTTGGCGATTGCGGTTGCCAACATCGATGAAGTTATCAAGCTTATTAGAGGTGCTCCAGATCCAGCAACGGCGCGTTCTGAACTCATGACACGCAATTGGCCTGCCAAAGATGTAGCACCGCTAGTGATGTTGATTGATGATCCTCGTCACAAGTTGAATGATGATGGTACCTACAATCTTTCGGAAGAACAGGCTCGTGCCATTCTTGATTTGCGTCTACAACGCCTAACAGCGCTTGGACGTGACGAGATTGCTGATGAGCTCAATAGTATTGGCGAAGAAATCAAGGATTTCCTCGATATCCTGGCTAGTCGTGTTCGAGTGATGAAAATTATCACTGATGAACTTATTGAATTTCGCGATGAATTTGCGACACCACGCCGTACAGAAATCACCGATGGTGGTTTTGATATGGAAGATGAAGACCTTATTGCCAGAGAATATATGCTCGTGACGGTTAGTCATACCGGCTATATCAAGCGTGTGCCGTTGGATACCTATCGTGCGCAGCGTCGTGGCGGCAAGGGGCGTTCCGGCATGTCTACGCGCGATGAAGACTTTGTTACGCGTATTTTTGTGGCGAATACCCATACGCCAATGTTGTTCTTCTCGACACGCGGTATTGCCTATAAACTCAAAGTCTGGAAACTTCCGCTTTCTGCGCCGCAGGCAAGGGGTAAGGCACTGATAAATATTCTGCCGCTCCAGCAAGGTGAAAGCATCACAACAATTATGCCATTGCCTGAGGATGAAGACAGTTGGGAAAACCTCAACATCATGTTTGCAACGACGCAAGGAACAGTGCGACGTAATAAATTGTCAGATTTCCAACTGGTCAACCGGAATGGTAAAATTGCCATGAAGCTTGAGGGCGAAGATGGCATTGTTGGTGTTGATACCTGTACAGAAGATGCAACTGCGCTTCTAACGACTGCAAAAGGTCAGGCTATTCGCTTTAAAGTTACTGATATTCGTGTGTTTGCTGGGCGTAACTCTGTGGGTGTACGCGGGATCAGACTTGCACCGGATGATAAAGTCATCTCGATGACCATCCTTAATCCAACAAAAGCTGAGGCATGGGAAAAAATTGCTTTCCTTAAACAACGCCGGGCATTGTTGGCTGCAGAAAATGGCGATGAAATTGAAGCAGTTGCTGATGAGCCAGAAGATGAAGGTTCAGAAAATCTCACTTTGACTGATGAGCGTTTTGAGCAAATGCAGGCAAGTGAGCAAATGATCCTGACGCTGTCTGAGCGCGGGTTCGGCAAACGATCATCCAGCCACGAATATCGTGTTTCTGGTCGTGGTGGCAAAGGTATCGCCGCGATGGCAGTTAACGATCGTAATGGCGCCCTGATCTCATCCTTCCCGGTTGATGAGACTGATGAAGTGATGTTGGTGACTGATGGCGGTCAACTTATTAGGTGTCCGATCAGGGACATTCGCGTAGCGGGTCGATCTACTCAGGGTGTGATAGTGTTTAAAACTGCCAAAGACGAGAAAGTTGTCTCCGTCGAGCGTATCACTGAAACTGAGGATGAGGCTGAAGAAGGTGCTGATAGCGAAGTGGCTGAAGGTGAAGCAACACCAGAATCCACCGAAACTGAAACCGGTTCAGACGCAGATAATTCAGAAAACAACGAAGAAGAATAAATTTTCGAATAAATTCTGAGTTCAAGCGTTATCCATTTATAATCTCTATAATCATGATTTTGGAGCACGACATTGAAACACTTATCGTTTGTAACTTCCCTTGTTATTGCGCTTTCTACTAGCTCATCTTTTGCCGGTGATGCTGAAGTTGGGGAAAGTCTCTTTAAAAAGAAATGTTCTACCTGCCATCAGGTTGGTGCAGATGCCAAAAATACTGTTGGTCCGGTTTTGAATAATATCGTCGGCAACAAGATTGCTGGAATTGAAGACTATAAATACGGTGCCAGCATTGTTGCGCTAGGTGAAACCGGCGCGGTATGGAGCGAAGAAGAACTCTCCAATTGGCTGGCCAATCCAAAGAAGTATTTGCGTGCTGCCCTTGATGACAAAAAGGCAAAAACGAAAATGAGCTTCAAAGTTAAAAAAGAAGATGAGCGCGACAATTTAATCGCTTATCTTTCAACGCTTTCTGAATAAATCAGTCTAGCGGCGCATGAAGCTTTGTTTGCTCGGTAATAATGCCGCCACGATTACCGATCTCGATGGATTCATAGCGTTTTTTAAAACATTCAGGTAAGGGGCGATCGCCTTTGATCGAGAGCCAAAGCCTGAAAAGATGGCGTCTGTTTTCCGGTTCTGGCCAATCAACAAAGCCCGTGCGGTCATGAAGCTGTGAATGATTATAGACAAATTGAATGTCACCAGGTTGCAATTGCATTCCGAAATTAAGGTCAGGGTCATTTGTAAGTTGATCAAACATATCAAGTGCTTCGACGTGTTTATCAGTTAATTTTAATACGCCTTCAAAGCGTTGGGCACTGTCAATGTACTGGCGTTGGTAAAAGACGGTTAAGTGCCCCTCGTGCCAATTAAATGGTGGAATTTCAAAATACGGTTTTTCACCTTCCGGAATTTCTCCGCGCCTGTCTGTTGCAATTGGGTCAAACAAAAGCTTCAGAAGGTCTGGGCGCAATTCAAGCATCTTGTTGTAAATAGATACCGCGCTTACAAGAAGCGACTTTCCACCTTTTTGTGCTTCGCGGATGCACATCAGACTAACAACATCGGCAGAATCTGTATGAAAGGTTTGGCGCTCTGATGTTTGATAAATTCGTGTTGTTGGATCATTGGCATTAGCGCCAGTATCTCTAACGTGGCCTAATATGTGCCCTTCGGAGTTTTGAGATCTGGCACTGCCCAAATGCGAGCCAATGCCGCAGAATATTGTTGCTGCGGTTTCCTGGCTATAATTTTCAATGGGTAATCCGCGTATAACTTCTACACCATTTCCGTTGATCAACTTATCTCGTAACTGGGCTAGGTGTTGATCAAAGTTCTTTAATGGAAAGTCTTGCGCAGTTATCTCGCCAACATCTTTTCCCAGTGTTAGATAGTGGTTAGCTGCTTGTTCAAAATCCAGGATTTCATCAGCATTCAGAACCTTCAACCAACGCTCAGGATGAGCTGCCATATCCTTTCCTATCCAAGCCGCTGGAGTTTCAATTCGGGCTGTCGGAACAGGGATATCGGTCATTATTATTTCTCTTTTGCAGACTTCCGTTTTATCGAAATCTTTGGCTGCTCTGGTAGAATGCGAACCTCACGTTGAGGGAATGGAATCGAAATATCGTTTTCTTTCAGTGTTTCCCAAATAATCGTCAGCAAGTCTGCGGCAATTCTGTTATTGCCATCGTCTATGCCTTCGATCCAGAATTCAACTGCAAATTCAATTCCGCTATCGCCAAATGCTTTTAGCTCGCAATCGGGTTTTTCAGGCTCCTGCAAAACACCCGGATGTTTTGATACTGCGGCAACAATCAGATCTGGAAGTAACCTGATATCTGTGTCGTAGCTGACCGAGAATTCCACCTCATAGCGTTGGTGCGGGTCATCTCTTGTCCAGTTGATGAAGACACCTGTAATGAACTTCTCGTTCGGAACCATGATTTCCTTGCCATCAAATGTTTCCAGAGTAGCGGAACGCATATTGAGTTCTTTCAAGATGCCGCTTCTTCCATCTTCAAGTTCGATAAAGTCGCCAACTGTCAGATTGCGTTCAACCAGTAAAATTAAGCCTGAAATAAAGTTCGATGCAATTTGCTGGAGACCAAAACCAATACCCACAGCGAGTGCACCACCGAAGACTGCAAGTGCAGTTAAGTCGAGCCCAAGTACCTGAAGCATTAAAATGAAGATGCCGGCAAAAAGTGCAATCTGAAACAGTTTTGCAATGAGTTCCTGGGTTGCGGTGTCTAATGTCTCTTGTGATCGGATTATGTTTTGACCCGATTTATTGGAAGTTGTTCCAAGCCAGAAAAAGAACCCACCGACGATCGCCGTTTTAACGATGAAATAAAGGGAAAGTCTGATGTTACCAGCAGCAAATTCCACGCTATCCAGGAAAGCAATGGTTTCATCCAGCCAACCAAAAGCTTGCAATGTTGCTATTGGAATACATAGATATAACAATGCTGTACGAACAATCGGGTGGGTGATGAACAGGTCAATTGCCTTGTAGATGAGGAAGACAACAGAAATACTGCGGGCTATCCTTATTAGCCAATCAACACCGAAGACGCTCGAGACGATTTGTGCGGCTACGCCCAGTAGTACATAACATAATGCGGCGAATAAAAGAGTTCTTACCGCATAGAAATAACCACGAACTTTGGCGAATTTGGATTTCTGATCCGGCTCTTCTGCAAACCAGGATACTCGCGTCAGAAGCATTTTGGCTGCGGTTCTTGCAATAAATATTGCAGCAATTATGGCGCCAACCTGGGCATAAAATTGAGGGCTGATAAGCCATGCCAAAAGCTGATCCAATATCGCCTAGCTTTGAGTTATACCCATCCTACTCCAAAACCCGAATGTTTTGGTGTGATATGATACGA
>JAALLB010000057.1 GCA_011087745.1 Hyphomicrobiales bacterium
TTCATAGCCCACCCTTATCAGAGATAAATCCTGAAATCAACTTGGCATTACCTTCAAAACCCAGCTTTTAAGCTGGGTTTTTTATGGCTGGGAAAAATTTGACCAAAAAAAGTCTCAATAATTGAGCTGTTGTAAAAAATTTATATAAAACAATGGCTAATCGAGTGATCTAAAAAAACCTTTATATTTCATAAGCTTAATGGGTAGTTGAAAAAATACCTATAAAATTTTACGCAAAATGCGAGTCAATAGAGTAATTGGCGATTTTTTTTTCGAACTCCAGAAATCAGCTAGTTTTGAGCAATCAGAAAAATAAGACCATTGATTAGTCAATGATTCTCGCAACGAATTACGTAAATGTTTTTTCGAAAAAAATTTCAAAATTGATTGGTTAATAAAGCTTTAAAAAAAACGTGTTGCACGACAAGTTTTCGTTGAGTAACTTCGACCTCGAAAGATAAGAGGGGTTGGCTTTCCAGGCTTTAAATAAAATAACTAAAAGCTGCCGGAATGCCATAATTTGTCTGATTGTTTGAAAGTCAATTTTGGCTTTTCAATCGCTAACAATTTGCAGAGTATCTGCTTTTGTTACCGTTAGCGCATGAAGCAGGTTAGGCAGTCTTTCATTCGGGGTTCCCCGAGTCCAAATTGGACGTTTAAATTATTTGTTGGTTTTTTGCGCTGTTGTTTATCGCTTCAGTGAACGGAGAAGGTTTGTCATGTCGTATGCGGGGGATGTTAGTTGCAAGGATTGCTTTTCAGCATTGCAACATAACAGCGACGCCCAGCTGATTGATGTGCGCACAATGCCAGAATGGATGTTTGTTGGGTTTCCAAATCTGAATGAAATTGGAAAACAAGTGCACACCATTGATTGGCAACAATTTCCGTCAATGCAAATTAATACAGGTTTTGTGGAGGCCGTTGAGAGTGTAATTGAAGCCTCTGGTGCGAATAAAGATGCTGAGATCTATTGTTTATGCCGTTCAGGCGTTCGCAGCATTGCAGCAGCAGAGGCTTTAACAGCAGCAGGATTTACAAAAGCATTTAATGTCCTTGGTGGTTTTGAGGGTGACCATAATGAAGAAGGGAAGCGAGGAATGACGACAGGGTGGAAATTTGATGGTCTCCCCTGGATGCAGAGATGATGGAGTGAGGAATACGAATAAATTTTGATGGACTGACGAGACAATAAATAGAAATTAATTTTGAAAAGGCGTTTAGCGGCGATGAACCAGGCAAACCCAACCGACCATGATAATGAAAATAAAAACGACAATTGGTCAAAAATTTCTGGTCCAGACTTAGCAAAAATGAGTTTTAGAATACATGATGAATCAAAAACTGAAGAACCGGGAGTTTCTTCAGGTGCAATCCGGGAAGGGAATTACACATTGGGGGATGGTAAGAAAAAAAGTGCGGCAAAGTCACCTGAGCAACAATGGGAAAGAATTCGGCAAAAACTGCAAATCAAATTGGGTAAAGATATTTTTGATAGCTGGTTTGGCCGCCTGAAGATCTATTGTGTTGAGGGTGGTGTTGCTTCCCATAGTGTTCCAACTGCATTTCTAAAAAGCTGGATACTTTCAAAATATCGCGATATTTTGCTGGAGCTTTGGCAAGAGGAAGATAAATCTGTTTTGAGAGTTGATGTTGCAATCCGTAAGCCAACGGTGCAGCCACTTGCAACCGAAGAAGCAGCGGCTAAAGCCGAAGCCAATAAAAAGAAGGCTGGTGAAGCAAATCCCAATTCATTGTTGCCGATGCGCAATTTTGGCGCCCGCAATGCTCCGCGTGGCATGGAACAGACATCAGGTTTTTCTGGGTCACCATTAGACACAAAACATACATTTGAATCTTTCATCGAAGGTGGTTCAAATCGTATGGTTCATGCGGCTGCACGTACAATTGCAGATGATATTACCGCATCGCACTTCAATCCGCTCATTATCCACGCCGGCGTTGGTTTAGGAAAAACCCATATTCTGCAGGCAATAGCCTGGCGCGCGAGAAATCAAAATCCAAAGGCTCGCGTACTTTATCTAACCGCTGAATATTTCATGTGGCGTTTTGCTTCTGCCATTCGTGATAAAACAGCACTTACACTTAAAGAGTCGCTACGCGACATTGATATTCTTCTCATCGATGACCTACAGTTCCTCCAGGGACAAGCCATTCAGGCTGAATTCTGTCACTTGCTCAATGAGTTGATAGACAGCGCGCGACAAGTTGTTGTTGCAGCTGACAGACCCCCGAGTGAGCTGGAAAGCCTTGATGAACGGGTTCGCTCTCGCCTCAGAGGTGGTGTGACCTTGGAAATGAAGTCGCCGGACTATGAAACACGCAAAGAAATTCTAAACATTCGCTATAAAGAAGCCAAAGCTGAACAGCCCAACCTCAATATTCCAGAAGATATTCTGCATTACGTGGCTCGTCAGGTTTCTTCAAGCGGGCGCGATGTTGAAGGTGCGTTTAATCAACTCCTGATCACGCATCAATTTTCTGAAGGCGGTGTGAGCCTTGAGGAATTGGACAAAATTCTATCTCACCTGATTAAGTTAGCAGATACCAAGCGTGTTCGAATTGAAGACATTCAGAAAATTGTCGCACGACAGTTCAACGTCAGCAAAAATGATCTTCTGTCCAATCGCAGAACCAGGGTAATTGTTCGCCCAAGACAAATTGCAATGTATCTGGCAAAGATGATGACACCTCGATCACTGCCAGAAATCGGCAGACGTTTTGGGGGTCGTGATCATACCACGGTATTACACGCAGTTCGAAAGATTGAATCCATGACTTCGGATGATCAAAAGTTGGCTCATGAGATTGAATTGCTAAAGCGACTTATTCTTGAGTAGGCATTAAAAAGATACTGGGGTGAGGGGAGACCAATATCGGGGGTCGCAGGGGCTTTCGGTTTTCCCCAACAGCTTTGGTATTCTACACTTGAAAAACCTGTCAATTTTCCGCACTCTATGGCAAATACCTAAGGGTGCGAAGAACATTCTATAAATTTAGCTAGAATATCCTAGGAGTTATGCAGTAATGCGCGTTACGATTGAACAATCAAACCTATTAAAGTCGCTTGGACACGTATATCGCGTGGTCGAACGCCGTAACACAATTCCTATCCTTTCAAATGTTCTGCTTAAGGCAGAAGGTTCAGACCTTCACCTTAAGGCAACAGACCTTGATCTGGAAATTTTTGAAAAAACTCCAGCCGTCGTTGAGCAGTCAGGTAGCACAACTGTCCCAGCCCATATGCTGTATGAGATCGTTCGCAAACTTCCAGGTGGTTCTGAAGTTATGCTTTCAATGGATGATGATGGTGCGACGTTAAAAATTGCCTCGGGTCGCTCGCAATTTACCTTTCAGATGCTGCCAGTTGAAGATTTTCCTGATATTTCTGCTGGCGAATTCAGCCACAGTTTTGCGTGCGCAACGGGCGAATTGAAAAAACTGATCAGTCACACCCAGTTTGCAATTTCAACTGAAGAAACCCGTTATTATCTTAATGGTATTTTCTTGCACACGGTTGAGGATGATGGCGAAACTGTTCTTCGAGCCGTTGCAACGGATGGGCACAGGCTTGCCCGTTCACAAACTGCAGCTCCAGATGGTGCTGACGGAATGCCAGGAATTATTATTCCGCGTAAAGCAGTAGGTGAAATTCAGCGCTTGGTTGAAGATCCGGATGCTGCAGTTCACGTTGAACTTTCAGACATTAAAATCAGGTTAAGCGTGGGTGAGACAGTTCTAATCTCAAAATTAATTGACGGCACCTTCCCGGACTATAACCGTGTTATCCCTGCCGGAAATGACAAAGCCCTGGTCATGGAGCGATCAATATTTGCTAGTGCTGTTGATCGTGTCTCCACGATTTTATCCGAACGTGGCCGGGCTGTAAAACTGGCCTTGAGTGAAGGGCAGATGGTTTTATCTGTAAACAATCCGGATTCAGGTACTGCTGAAGAAGAAATTGCAGTCAATTATACCTCCGATGATCTGCAAATCGGTTTTAATTCACGCTATTTGCTTGATATTACAAATCAACTGACCGGAGATGAAGCAACTTTCATGCTGTCTGATCCAGGTTCTCCAACCTTGATCAAAGACTCCAACGAAAGTGGCGCGATTTACGTCCTTATGCCAATGCGGGTCTAACCATCAAATTCCGCAAAGGCGGTAATCCTTGAACTCCGTCTTTATTGAAAAACTGAAACTGACAACTTTTCGCAATCACGCGGCAATGTCTGTGGATTTGGGGCCATCTCACGTGGTTTTAACCGGTGAAAACGGGGCAGGAAAAACCAATATATTGGAAGCAATCTCGTTCTTGTCTCTAGGACGAGGATTGCGTCGCACTGCCTATGATAAAGTTGGGCAGGCGGGCAAAAGTGGTGCCTGGACCGTATTTGCTGAATTGCAGGGTGCACAAGGAGAAGTGCGGATTGGTACAGGCTTGCAAGAAACTGCCTTTGGTGTTGAAAACTCTCGCAAGGTCCATATCAATGGTGTTCAGACAAAAACGGCCGATGAACTGCTGGAACACTCGCGTATTCTATGGTTGACCCCATCAATGGATGGGCTCTTTACCGGCGCTACCAATGATCGAAGGCGGTTTTTGGATCGGTTGGTTTTGGCAGTTGATCCGGCTCATGGACGCCGCGTCTCGGATTATGAAAAATCAATGCGGGCAAGAAACAAACTTTTGGGAGAAGATTACCCCGACAGTACGTGGCTCGATGCAACAGAGGCACAACTGGCTGAACTGGGCGTTGCAGTTGCATCAGCCAGATATGAATTGGTGACGCTTTTGTCAGAAGTTATTGTTCGCAATAATGTTCCAGACAGTCCGTTCCCGGATGCTTTGGTGTCAATTTTCGGGAATTTGGAAAATGAAATCAGCGAAGTAGCCGCCAGCGATCTTGAAAAGGAATATCTGGACCGTCTTCGCAACAACAGACGAATAGATGCAAGAGCTGGAAGAACCCTTGAAGGTCCACACCGCTCGGATTTGATTGTGCAGCACAGATCAAAATCCATGCCAGCTTCCCAATGCTCAACCGGAGAACAAAAAGCACTGTTAATCGGACTTCTTCTGGCTCATGCACGATTGGTTGGAGAGATGCACAATGCAACGCCTATTTTGTTATTGGATGAAGTGGCAGCGCATCTTGATGAAGGTAGAAGAGCAGCGCTTTATGACATGATCGATACTTTGGGTTGCCAGGCCTGGATGACAGGGACTGATCGTGATTTGTTCAAGGCTCTGGATAACCGGGCAATTTTCCTAACAGTGAGCGATGGAGAGGTGCTTGCATAAAAGCTGCAAGAAAACTTATTCAAACTTGCGTTTTACGCCTGCGACACGGTGGTATATTGTACAACAGTTGATATGTATCCATATCTAATATGAAACAAAATGAATGTAAGTTTATGACCGTAGACACACCGCTATTAGACACGATCAATCTTCCGCAAGATTTGCGCAAGATTAGTGAAGATCAGCTGTCACAGGTAGCAGACGAACTGCGTACGGAGATGATTGATTCAGTCTCCCAAACGGGTGGTCATTTGGGAGCCGGTCTTGGCGTCGTCGAACTTACAACAGCCATTCATTATGTTTTTAATACCCCAGAGGATCGTTTGATTTGGGACGTCGGTCATCAGTGTTATCCGCACAAAATTTTAACCGGACGCCGTGATCGTATGCGTACCATTCGCCAAAAAGATGGGCTTTCAGGTTTTACCAAACGTGCTGAAAGTGAATATGATCCCTTTGGCGCAGCGCATTGTTCAACTTCAATTTCGGCAGGCCTTGGCATGGCTGTGGCAAGAGAGTTGAAAGAAGGCGATAATAACGTCATAGCTGTTATTGGTGATGGTTCAATGTCTGCAGGCATGGCTTTTGAAGCACTTAATAATGCTGGCGCAATGGATGCGCGATTGATTGTAATTCTCAATGATAACGATATGTCCATTGCCCCGCCAACAGGCGCAATGTCGGCTTATCTTGCACGCCTTGCTTCAGGAAGAACCTATATGGGAATGCGTGAACTGGGTAAGAAGATGACAGCTTACCTAGGCAAAACCATTGACCGAGCCATCACACGAGCAGTTGAACATGCCCGCGGTTATGTAACCGGCGGTACGATGTTTGAAGAACTCGGTTTTTATCATATTGGCCCCATCGACGGACATGATCTTTCAACGCTTGTGCCCGTACTTCGCAATGTGAAGGACAATGCAAAAGGCCCCGTGCTAATTCATTGTGTTACGCGCAAAGGCAAGGGATATGCACCGGCGGAAGCCTCAGATGATAAATATCATGGTGTATCAAAGTTTGATGTGATTACCGGCGCACAAGCAAAATCAACTCCAAATGCGCCATCTTATACAAAGGTATTTGGACAATCACTCGTTCAGGAAGGCGAGGAAGACGAGAAGATAGTTGGTATTACTGCAGCCATGCCGGGCGGCACTGGCATAGATATTTTCGGCAAGACTTTTCCGGATAGAACCTTTGATGTTGGCATTGCAGAACAACACGCGGTGACCTTTGCAGCCGGCTTGGCGTCAGAAGGCTATAAGCCTTTCTGTGCAATTTATTCAACGTTTCTTCAGCGTGCCTATGACCAAGTTGTGCATGATGTTGCCATTCAAAACCTGCCCGTAAGATTTCCGATAGGTCGTGCTGGTTTTGTTGGTGCAGATGGGCCAACCCACGCGGGTTCTTTTGACACGACCTACCTTGCAACGCTTCCAAATTTTGTGGTTATGGCCGCAGCTGATGAAGCAGAACTTAAACATATGGTGCGCACAGCTGCTAACCATGATAATGGTCCAATTTCCTTCCGTTATCCACGCGGGGAAGGTGTTGGCGTTGACATGCCGGATCGTGGTGAAATCCTCGAAATTGGTAAAGGCCGCATCGTAAAAGAAGGTTCGCGGGTGGCTTTGTTGTCTTTCGGAACACGCTTGCAGGAATGCATGTATGCAGCAGAAGAACTTGAGAGCTTCGGTCTTTCAATCACAGTTGCTGATGCACGGTTCGCAAAACCGCTTGATAAAGAATTGATCGATCAACTTGCACAAAACCATGAAGTTCTAATTACGGTTGAAGAAGGTTCAATTGGTGGATTTGGTTCACATGTGGCGCAGCACATCAATGAAGCTGGACATTTGGATGGAGGAAACCTTCGTTTCCGCAGCATTTTCATGCCGGATATTTATATGGATCAGGCAAGTCCAAATGATATGAATGAACAAGGCGGCTTGAACCGTGGCAACATCGTTCAAACAGTTTTCAATGCACTTGGCAAGGATCAGGCAGAAGCGAAACTAGGCGCCTAGAGCAGGCTTTTTAGTTCGATTGATTTATCGGCTGCTTGTTCTGGCGTGATGTTTTTACCTGCTTCCAGCATTTTCTTTCCAACCATGTAAGTGCGTGGATCATTCATGGCATCAACGGCTAAAAATGTTTTACCCTTAAAGTAAAAATGCGCCATCGAACCTTCGCGGTCACCAACCCTTGTTACAATTTCATCATACCCGCGGTTGAGCCCGGCAATCTGCAATTTGACATCATATTGATCTGACCAAAACCAGGGGTATGGCAGATACTCACGGCTTTGACCTGAAATATTGTCTGCAACGCATTCTGCTTGGTCGATTGCATTTTGAACAGACTCTAATCGGGTAATCTCACCTTTAAAGGTAAAAGCAGCACAATCGCCTGCTGCATAAATATCTGGGTGGGATGTTTGGCAATTCTCGTTGGCCAAGATACCACCTTCAACATCAAGTCCAGCCTCGCTCGCCAATTCCGCATTAGGAATAATACCAATCCCAACTAGAATAAAATCTGCTTCAATGCGTGTTCCATCAGCAAGAATAGCCGCAGATGCAACTCCCTCATGTGTTTCTATTTTTTCAAGACCGACCCCTTCATGAAGTGTAACTCCGTGAGAAGTATGCAATTGGCGAAACCAGTTTGAAGCTTCAGGACACGCAACCCGCTGCAAAATACGCTCGGCAGCCTCAACCAGGGTCACTTTTAAACCTCGCGAAGCACATACAGCTGCAGCTTCAAGGCCAATATAGCCACCACCAATAATGACGACGTTTTTACCTTCAACAAGCTCGTTCGATAATGCATCTGCATCAACCACACTTCTAAGCAGGTATGTGGCTTTGGCATTCCCGCCGATTGTGGCTGGTAGGCTACGGGCTCTGGATCCTGTGGTAAGCACTAGTTTATCCCAGGATTTGAATGACCCGTCTCCCAGAGATACCATTTTGCCATCGGTATCAATTGATGTCACACTCTGCCCTGCTATGAACTCAATATTATTTTGATCATACCAATCTTCCGGGCGCAGTAACAATTGGTCAAAACTCATATCGCCGGTTGCATATTTCTTTGAAAGTGGGGGCCTTTGATAGGGCAATTGCGCTTCTTCGCCAATAATAGTTATCGCACTTGTTTGGTCATTTTGCCGTAAACGCGCGGCACAAGACGCAGCTGCTTGGCCTGCACCAATAATAAGAATGTTCTGTGGCATGTTAGTTGGCCCTAGAGTTGTTTTTATGGTTCACGCTTTAAAGTATCAGAAAGCTGTACTAACTGTTTGTTCTTAACGTCATATCACAAGTTTTGTAGACGTAAACAAAGCGATGACAAAATAGTCATGGCCTGTTGCGCAAATTGGAAAATCTGCATACATTTAAGGGCTACAAATTCATCATTTGCAATTTTGGTTGCTTTGTTTTGCAAATTTACACATCGCATTTTTTCTGTTATACTCCGAGTCCTTGAAAATCTGATTATTTGGGGTTGACGTTTCAGGC
>JAALLB010000058.1 GCA_011087745.1 Hyphomicrobiales bacterium
TTTCGTATCATATCACACCAAAACATTCGGGTTTTGGAGTAGGATGGGTATAGCTGAATACTGTCTGAATAGGGCAAAAATTAGCGTTAAGACCATTTTTGCTTGACGTTTGACGGCGTTCCTCCTATGAACTCCCCAACCTTCCTGAAGTTGCGGGATAATTTGTGTTTTTGCAATTGCGAAGCAAAATTCTAATGTGCTTTCCAGGATATTGAAAAGAATTTAAAAAACTAGGATAAATCCTATGTCCAGACGTTGTGAATTGACCGGCAAAGGCGTGATGAGCGGCAATAATGTCAGCCACGCCAACAACAAGAACCGCCGCAAGTTTTTGCCTAATCTTGTTGATGTTACTCTTATGAGTGAAACTTTGAACCAACGCGTTCGTTTTCGTATTTGTGCTCAGGCACTTCGTACAGTTGAACACCGCGGTGGTCTTGATGCTTTCCTTGCAAAAGCGAAAACAGACGAACTTTCACCAAAAGCTCGTTTGATCAAAAAGCAAGTTGCAAAAGCGTCAGCAGAAGCTGCAGCTTAAGCAAACTCTTTTTTGTTGTTATATCAGGCGGGAAGTTCCCGCCTTTTTCTTTGTTTAATGCGTTGTCAGAACGATAATGTTACAACTGGTGGCATCCACCCAGGATAAAAAAATGCAGAATATTACCAGACTCTTTCCCTACATTTCAGCAATGGTTGTTATCGTTGTTGTATCCAACGTTCTTGTTCAAACCCAAGTTCAATATTTCGGTTTGCAGGAAGTTTTGACTTGGGGTGCTCTAACCTATCCAATCGCTTTTCTTGTTAATGACCTGACAAATCGTCATCTTGGCACTGCGGCAGCCCGCAAGGTTGTTGTTGTTGGCTTTATCATTGCTGTTATCTTTTCGATTTATTTTGCAACACCCCGAATTGCGATTGCATCGGGTTGTGCATTTCTTGTGGCTCATTTTATCGATGTAGGTGTGTTTGATAAATTACGTGAAGGAGTTTGGTGGAAAGCGCCGTTTATTTCCACGTTCATTGGCTCTGCAATAGATACGGTATTATTTTTCGGTATAGCCTTTGCTCCGATTTTTGCCGGCGTTGATGGATTTTTTGGCACCGAAAATGGATCGCTTGGTTTTCCTGCCAGTATTTTCGGCATTGCGATGCCGCTTTGGGGATCACTAGCGATTGGTGATTTTATTATCAAAATCTGTGTTGGGCTTGTGGCGCTTGTGCCTTACGGAGGTTTTCTAAAACTGACCGAAGCACGTGCCTAATCAATCAGTTTGAATTCCAGGAGAATTGTTTGCTGATTTCTGGAGAAAGTTATCATCAGAAATCAGTGTCACTCTCGTGGACCCATCCTGTTTCTTTGTGATTGCTAGGCCTTCCATGTTATCGATTTCCATCTGATTAGTTGCTTCTAGAATGATTTCTCCAGAAATCACGGCATTGGCTTTTAGTTCGGTGCTTTCGAATTTACGTATGCGCATGGCCTGGCCAGTTAATGGCGTATAAAATCGTTCCAGGATCAGCAAGTCACCGTCAGCTAAAAAATGGGCATCTGTCAGTGAATAACCGGCCGTTAATGTCACAGCCAAGGGTTCAATTTTATTGCCTTTGATTATAAGCCCTTGGTGGTGGCCTTTTTTATTGGGCGCATATTCTGAAAACACAAATAATTCTTGCGTTAATGGTGATATAGCAATGGCTTCCGGGCCTTTGTTGTTTGGAAAGTCGTATCCTTTGAGACCAATAGGCTTGGCTCCTTCATCAGCCCACAGTTTAGCGTTCTTTTGAGTGAAAAAATCTACTCGGTGGTTGCGCTCAAAGCCGATTAGAAACTGTTTTCCGGAAATTTCCAGTGATTCCGCATCACCGTTTTTCTTGCCTTTGATTTTTTTACCAACACGGTTTCTTAGACGGGGAAACTCGGTATTCTTAAGTGCTGAGATTTTGTCTTCAGGATCGCGGATAATGTTTGCTTTTAGAAAATGTCCCTGGTCGCTTACTGCATAAAGAACTTTCCCCTCCTCGCTTAAGCGCAAGCCAGAAAAGCCTCCGAAGTTCTTGTCTTTCGAAGTAAGTTCCAAGCCTCCCAGAAATTCCAATTTACCGAAGCTGGTTTGCTCAGGTTTTTCTGGCAGAAAATTCTTAATTGTGCTCGCGGATATTTCTATATCTTTTGCTTGAGAAGTACTGGGAAGGCTCACAAAAAAACAGAGCAAGAAAGTTTGTATCAGGTTCTTTCTTGGGGTTGGCACCAGTTAACTCGCTTTTTTCAACCGCTTGCGCTTTTGTGGTTTTTTAGCTTGCTCGGGGTTCTCTTCGAACAAGTCAGCCAATTGCTCAGTAATTGCGCCAGCGAGTTCTTCTGCATCGACAATTGTTACCGCGCGTTCGTAGTAGCGTGTCACATCGTGACCGATACCAATCGCGAGTAATTCAACAGGAGAATAAGTTTCAATATCCTCAATCACATGGCGTAAATGACGTTCGAGGTAATTGCCCGGGTTCACAGAAAGTGTAGAATCATCAACTGGCGCGCCGTCAGAAACCATCATCAGGATCCGGCGCTGTTCAGGACGGTTCATGAGACGTTCGTGCGCCCACAGCAATGCTTCGCCGTCGATGTTTTCCTTAAGCAGGCCTTCACGCATCATTAGGCCAAGATTAGGCCTTGCACGGCGCCATGGAGCATCTGCTGATTTATAAATCATATGGCGCAAGTCATTAAGACGGCCAGGATTTGCCGGCTTTTCCTGTTTCAGCCATTGTTCGCGTGCTTGGCCACCTTTCCAGGCTTTTGTTGTAAAGCCAAGAATTTCAACTTTCACGCCACAACGCTCAAGCGTTCGAGCAAGGATATCAGCACAGGTTGCTGCAACTGTTATTGGATGCCCGCGCATGGATCCTGAGTTATCAAGCAGCAGTGTTACGACCGTATCGCGGAAGACTGTTTCGCGTTCCATTTTGAAGGATAGCGGCGTCATTGGATCAGTAATAATGCGTGTAAGTTTGGCCGTATCCAGGTGACCTTCTTCGAGGTCAAAATCCCAGCCACGATTTTGCTGTGCCATCAATCTGCGTTGTAACCGGTTTGCCAAACGGCCAACCACACCCTGAAGGTGAGCCAACTGCTTGTCGAGGAATGCACGCAGGCGTTCTAGTTCTGCAGCATCGCAGAGCTCTTCCGCCATGATTTCTTCATCAAACTTTGGCGTGAATATTTGATAATCAGAGTCAGAAGGCAATTCAGAAAAAGGAAGATCTGGACGCTGAGATTCGCCGGGCGATTCTTCATCTTGATCAGATTCGTCAAAATCATCGCCTGCTTCTGCTTCGGAAGCGTCCATTTGGCCTTCCTGCTCTTCGTCAGAGTCAGATTCCATTTCTTCCGGCTGACCATCGTCTTCGCCGGTTGATTCTTCGTTGTCGCGTTCACCTTCCTGCTCTTCTTCGTTGGTGTCGTCTTCTGAATCTTGATTTTCATCATCATCAGATGGGTCTTCACCCAGTTCATCACCCATGTCGAAGGCAACGAGTAGATCGCGAATGGATTCTGCAAATGCTTCCTGATTTTCAATGTCGTTGCCAAGTTCATCAAGCTTGTCACCAGCTTTTTGCTCAATCCAGTCGCGCCAAAGGCTTACAATGGCATTGGCATTTTTAGGTGGTTTTTGACCGGTTAAGCGCTCTCGCACAACCATGGCAACTGCTTCTTCAAGCGGCGCTTCGCTTCTTTCCTGAGCTGCCGAGTAGTTTTGCTTGCCGTATTTGTCATCCAGCATTTGAGCAAGGTTATCCGCTACGCCCGTTAAAAAGCTTGCGCCAATTGCCTCGATGCGGGCCTGTTCTACTGCATCAAAGATTGCTCGGGCATTGTCGCCTTCCGGTGCCATTTTTGCGTGCGTTTTGGCGCTATGACATGCTTGGCGCAGCCCCATTGCATCGCCAACACCTCTGCTGATCGCAAGTTGCTTTTTTGTTAGCTTCTTGCCCAGATCAGGCAGGCGAACCTGATTGCCAACCATGGATGGGCGATCGCCCGAGAAAGTAACCTCAAGTTCATTGTTTTGAGCAATAGAACGCACGCAATTCGCAAGCGCCTGTTTCATCGGCTCGCGATTTATACCTCTTGAGGTATTGTGTTTCGAGTTATCGCCAGTTGAAGCCATAGTTGACCTTATGCCAGTGCTAAGCTTTCGACAGTTTCGGAAATTTCTTCACCAAACGCACGCTGATAGAACTCACTTATGGTAGCACGTTCCAATTCATCACACTTGTTGAGGAAAGTCAGTTTAAACGATGTCGCCAGATCACCAAAGATTTCGTGGTTTTCACCCCAGTTGATTACTGTACGCGGGCTCATTACGGTTGAAATATAGCCATTTACAAAAGAAGCTCTTGTCATATCCGCAACACGAACCATTTTTGAAACGGTTTCACGACCTTCAGGTGTGTTGAAGGACTTAACCTTGGCGCAAATGATATCAACTTCATTGTCATGAGGTAGGTAATTTAGCGTTGTGATGAGAGACCAGCGGTCCATCTGTGCCTGGTTGATTTGTTGCGTACCGTGGTAAAGACCCGTTGTATCACCAAGTCCAACTGTGTTTGCCGTTGCAAAAATACGGAAGGAAGGGTGAGGGGTGATAACGCGGCTTTGGTCAAGCAGTGTTAAACGACCAGAAGATTCCAGAACACGCTGGATAACAAACATCACATCTGGACGACCCGCATCATATTCATCAAATACAAGCGCTACGTTGTGCTGATATGCCCAAGGCAAGATGCCGTCTTTGAATTCAGTAATCTGCATGCCGTCTTTAACGACGATTGCATCCTTGCCGATTAAATCCAGGCGGCTAACGTGGCTGTCCAGGTTGATACGAACACAAGGCCAGTTTAGACGGGCTGCAACCTGTTCAATGTGGGTTGACTTACCCGTTCCGTGATAACCAGAGACCATAACGCGGCGATTGTGTGCAAAGCCTGCAAGGATTGCGCGCGTGGTTGGGCCATCAAACAGATAATCTGGATCAAGTTCTGGCACGTGTTCTGTACGCGTTTTGTAGGCTGGAACTACCCAGTCACAATCAATATTAAATAATTCACGAACAGACACTTCTGTGTCTGGCAAACCGTCTGACATTCCCGTTCCTCCGATGAAGTTTTGCGGGTTGAGAATTAGCTTATCTATAGTGATAAGGATGTTAGAAATTCAATGCCCTGTTTTAAGAGCAGAATCCACCCTGTTTTAGAATTTTATACGACTTAATGATTTCCTGCAGGCGACGCTCAGTTGTGCGGTCACCACCATTTGAGTCTGGATGGTGACGCTTCACAAGCGCCTTATACCTGGCTTTTAGCTCATCTGAAGTCGATGAGTGCGGCATGCTCATGTCATCAAAAGCTTTCTTTTCAAGAGCTTTTAGTTTGCGAACTGGCCCACCCTTTCCGCTAATCTGGCCTGTACGGCGCATGCTGCGTGAAATAATCCGGTCTGCGATAGCCGCGCGTGGGTCACCATCTGTTAGCGGTGCTTTTTCGCCTTCCTTGTTGACCCCCATCGTCCAGGTAGGGCGATGGCCGGTCAGAGCATCCTTCTGGAATTTTGCGATTGCATCATCTCCGAGTCCCGAAAAATAGTTGTAGGATTTATTGTATTCGCGAACATGATCTATGCACAGATTTAGGTATTGACCTTCTCTGTCTCGACCAAGGGGCGCTTTGTGCGTTCCTGGCTTTGAACAATCCTGCCATTGGCACGATGTATCAACCGGCTTATTTGAGCCAGGTTTCTTCTTGCCTTTAACAATACGGATCGAATCAAATAATTTTGAATTTGTAGCCATTGAGATATTATGGTGATTTTTTGGAAATGAACAAGGATTGACTTTTTAAAAAGTTGGCTACACAAAGCGCGGTTATGCTCTTTTGGGTTTTTGATTTGGAGAAATTTTATGAGTTCTGTTGCAGAATACCTGGAAAAGCACTTGCAAGATGCGTTTTCTCCGCAAAGCCTTGAGGTGATCAATGAAAGTCATCTACATGCTGGACATGCGGGCGATGATGGTACGGGAGAAAGCCATTTTCGGATCAAAATTGTGGCCGAAGCTTTTAATGGCATGAACCGTTTGCAAAGACACCGTGCCATTAACAAGATAGTTCAACCGAAGATTGACGAAGGGCTTCATGCCTGCGCAATTGATGCGAAAGGTGTCGGGGAGTAGCTATCCTTCAAATAGTTCCACCAGGTTTCCCGCCATATCCTGCACGCTTTCCGTGTTTGCCGTTGCAAGAACCAGTTGGCGGGTCAGGGGTTTTCCGGCAGTTGGTTGAATTAAAACAGATTTATTTGCGTATCGACGAATGTCTTGCTCGGCCAGTAACGTAAAGCCTATTCCTTCATTTACACATTCCATGATTGCCTCGACGCTATCCAATACGATGGGCTGGCGTGGTGATTTTGCGGTTAATTTACGAACGTGATTGGCAATAACCTTGCCAATGCCGGAACTCGGGTTGAATTGCAGGAAGGGCAATTCCAGTGCCATTTCTTCAATGGATAGCTTTGAATGCTGTGAAGGGAGAGCATAGACCAGAGTTTCTTCTCTCAACACTTCATATTTCAAGCCCGCTTCCGGCTGTTTTGAGGCGGTCAAAATTGCTGCATCCAATTGTCCGGACAGGACGCGCTCTTCCAAACTTTCAGAAAGGGCTGTTTCCAGATTAAAATTTGCATTAGGTGCCATGCTCTTGGCGTTTTTCAAAAACAGGGGCAACAGGCGTACGCTTGCGGTTGCTACGAAGCCGATATGGTAATTGCCTGCAAGACCAGTAGTTTCTTGTGAAGCTTCCAATAGCGCATTTTCTGCGTCGAGCACGATCTGAGCTCTTTTAGCAATCTCACGGCCAATGGGGGTCAGTTTTGGCGGCCTGTGAGAACGGTCAAAAATTGAAGCCTGCAATTCTTCTTCCAGGGTTTTCATCTGCATTGAAAGCGTTGAAAGGGTCATGTTAAGCTGATTTGCAGCTGTTGCAAAAGATTCTACGCGAGCAATTTGAACGAGTGTCTTCAGATGACGTGTTTGCATAAGTTGTTACTTTTTGAATTTAAAATAGAAATTTATTCGATTGTAACAAATTTATAAAGTGGTAAACTATCCGTGATTAAACGCTTTACAGGAATCATCAAATGCTGGCCGAAAAAGTTAACCTATATCAGGAACTTGCAAAGGAACTCGCAAAAGAGTTTGCCCCGAAAGCTGCGCATTGGGATGAAACCCGCACCTATTGCCACGAGAACATCAAATCCCTGGTCAAGGCACGTTTTGATGGGCATGACTATTCCCAAGGAATACGGGGGCCTGGGGGCTTCATTTTATGACTGCGCCCTTGTCATTGAAGAAATAGCGAAGGCTTGTACTTTAACCGCCCGTATTGTCGTTGAAGCGAATATGGGCGGTATTAGCGCTGTCATGGCTTATGGTACGCATGAACAAAAGGCGTTTTGCGCGCCGATTGTCTTGGCAGGCGATAAGCCAGCCATTTGTATTACGGAGCCTGATGCAGGAAGTGCAGCTACCGAGATGCAGACGACCGCACGCAAGAGTGGTGATAGATATATTCTCAATGGCACAAAACACTGGATTACGGGTGGCGGTGTTTCAAAACTTCATCTCGTGTTTGCTCGCGTGCTTGATGAAAATGGCAACGAAGAAGGTATAGGTGGATTTATTGTCCATCATGATCCCGATGCTAGAATTGAACCAAAAGGGTTTGAAGTCGTACGCCGGGAGCGCACGATGGGGCTTTGCGGAATGCCGGAAGCAGAGTTGAAATTCTCTGATCTTGAAGTGGGTGAAGCATTCTTGCTGAGACCGTCAGCGGGCTTAAAACGTAGTTTTGCACAACTCATGGAAGCCTATAACTCACAGCGTGTGGGTGCGGGTACCATCGCCATGGGTGTTGCTGCGGGTGCTTTGGATCGCGCCAAGGATTATCTTAAAATGCGCGAACAATTTGGCAGGCCCTTGGCAGAGTTTCAAGGATTGCAATGGATGGTTGCTGATATGGATGCAAGTGTTCATGCTTCTCGGTTGATGTTACGAGAAGCTGCAAAGACTGCGCAGGTTTCTGCTACAGGCTTTCCGGATATGATGATGGCTGCGCGGGCCAAGTTGTTTGCTTCCGAAGCCGCTATCAAGGTTGTAAATGATGCGCTGCAGATGTTTGGGGCGCGAGGCTATGGAGACCAAGAACCTTTGGAACGTATGTATCGTGATGTTCGGATGTTTACGATCGGCGGCGGAACCGCTCAAATTTTGCGAACCCAGGTTGCGGGTAATTTGCTTGATATAAAAACACCGCAAACACGCGAAGGATATGTTGATGCTGCGGATATTGGTTCTGTAAGAGCAGTTGGCGAATAGAGTCACTGTAAATTCTAAAATCTACAAACGGATTATGCGACGGAGTAGCGTTTGGAAACCCGGTCAACAGGTGTGCCGTCATTTAGTAGCTTAGCCTTGTTTTCCAGATACTTTTCAAATCCCATTTTTTTGTAATATGCCAAACCACCTTTATTGTCTGCCCGAATGGTTGCATTAATTGCAACAATGCCTGCTTGTTTTGCAAAGGTTTTGCTTTTCTCAAACAACGCGGTACCAACACCTGGAACTTTCGATTTTAAACGTGCAAACGTTGCAATATCCGACCAATTTTCAGGTAGTTTTGGATGAAGCTCCATTGTTTGAGATCCGGCAAGAGGGTATTGCCAAGTTACCGAACGTTGAATGAGAAAGTGCAGGTGAGGGTTTTTATGCTGCCATTTGGGCAG
>JAALLB010000059.1 GCA_011087745.1 Hyphomicrobiales bacterium
ATTCAAATTGTCGCGCCCCTAAATGACAAAGCCAGTAGCTGGGTAGTTACAAATTTATTTGATTTGGGAAAGAGGTTTTATGCTTAAAGGCGCAAGAGACGCGATTATTCACTCTTTTCGAAGGGTGCACGAGAAAAATCACCTGTATCAGCATTCATTGTCCATAATTCACCATGCGAAATATCAAACCATGCACCGTGAAGACTTAGCCTGCCTTTACCCTCAAGAATTGAGACGCATGGGAAGGTGCGCAAGTTAGCAATTGAATGGCGAATGGATACATGTTCCAACGCGGTTTGCCGTTCTGCAGGAGTCATGAGGTCATTTTCACCGATGGCTTTTGCGGTAGGGCGTAGCAGTTCCAGCCATTTGCCAATGAAATCGCTTGGTGACAGGGGCTCCAATTTCGGATCAAGCGCTGCGGCAATACCTCCACACCTTCCGTGACCCATCACAATGATGTTTTCAACTTTCAAACTTTGGACAGCAAATTCAAGTGCTGCAGAAGTGGAATGGAAGCCATCATCTGGTCCGTACGGAGGCATGAGGTTGGCAACATTTCTTACGACAAACATTTCGCCCGGATGTGCGTTAAATATTGTTTCCGGCGCAGACCGGCTATCACAACAAGCGATAACCATCGTCTTGGGTTTCTGACCTGCGCTGGCCAAAGTTTCGTAACGCATTTTTTCTTCTAAAAAATTGCCTGAACGAAAATCATAATACCCTTCCAATAAGGAAGTTGGGAAATCTGCCATGGTTCAACGTGTTCCTAGCTGTTTATCCATTATGGAATGCAGGGATTTTGTGAAACATGCAATATTTGACGTTCTCAAACCACAGTAAAATTTGCAGTTTAATTTTTCAAACATTCACCGAAATCGTTGGCAAGGTTGGACATCATTTCAAAATAATGACTGCTGCCGACCCTAACGCCACTGCCAAGTGGATCAAGGACAGAAATCTTAGCGTCAGTGTTTTCGGCTATGACCTTGGTGACCTTTGGAGAGAATTGTGGTTCGCTGAACAAACATGAAATTCCATGCTCAGCAATTTCGTTTTGTAATTCCTTGATACGAGCCGCTCCCAGTGGAATTTCCGGATGTATTGTTACCGGTGTTGGAACAGCCAACTCAAATTGCTTTTTAAAGTATTGATAGGCGTCATGAAAAACAATGTAATTTTTCTTGGAAGTGTTCTGAAGCTTGTTGCTGATGTCAGCTTTTAACGAGTTGAGATTTTCAGCAACTTTGGTTGCATTTTTTTCATATTGAGTTTTGTTTTCAGGATCGATTGTTGCCAGTTTTTTAGCAATGCTCTGTGTGATGCGGATTGCGTTTTCGATATCGAGCCATAAATGCGGGTCCGAGCTATTTTCATCATGGTTATGGCCCTCATGACCAGCATGCTCTTCGTGTTTTGCATGATCGTCGTGTTCTTCATGCTCTTCATGTTTTGCATGATCGTCATGTTCACCAATTCCTCGATACTTGTGCAGTGTTAGTCCCTCAATTTCCAGGATTTCAAGTGCTTTTGATGCTAAATTAAGATTACCAATTGGCTTAATGAGGAAGGTTTCGAGGCTTTCCCCAATCCAAACCACAAGATCTGCATCTTGCAAACTCTGTGCTTGTGAGGGTTTTAGATTGTAATCATGTGGCGATACTGTGCCATTTAACAAGAGCTCAGGCTCTCCGACATTTTCCATAACACCGGCAACCAGAGAGTGGATTGGTTTTATGGAGACCACAACCTTTGGTTCTGCACTTGCAATTGATAGGGAGAATAATAAAAATACCGAAGTTAGGAAAACACGTATCATGACTGGACTCTTTTGCTAATTCGTGAAAAATGTAATGTTATTACATGTCATTTATAGAAATTGCAGCTTGTGGGCAAGAGGCTAAATTCGAGAAAGTTGAAAATTGTTGGGAACAAATTCTTTAGTCAGTTTGAATAATGCAGGGATACACCGAGCAAACAAATGGCTTGTGCGTGGTGTTGGCCTATCTATTGCTCCCGGCGAAATAGTGACCTTGATCGGTCCCAATGGGTCTGGAAAGTCAACCACGGCAAAAATGATATTGGACGTTATTCAGCCCGATGAAGGTAGTAAAACCAGTCGTGAAGATTTGCGTGTTGGCTATGTTCCTCAAAAGATAGAAATCGATTGGACGCTGCCATTGCGGGTCGACCGATTTATGTCGATAACAACGAGACTTTCAGTCGCAGAAATTGATGAAAACCTGGAACGTACTTCTGTGCGTCATTTAAAGAAAGCTCAAATTAGAAATCTTTCTGGTGGCGAATTGCAAAGAGTTTTACTTGCCAGAGCGATTGCAAGGAAACCAAATTTACTCGTTCTGGATGAACCTGTGCAGGGCGTTGATTTTTCCGGGGAGATTGCACTGTACGAATTGATCAGTGAAATTTGTGACGAGCTTCAATGCGGTGTGCTGTTAATTTCCCACGATCTTCATGTGGTGATGGCAGCGACAGACCGCGTAGTTTGTCTTAATGGGCACGTTTGTTGTCAGGGCACACCGGATGCGGTAGCAGAAAGTTCTGAATACAAGCATTTATTTGGCGAACGCGCTGTCGGGGCGCTGGCTGTTTATCAACACGCGCATGATCATCAGCATTTACCCGATGGTACAGTGCTTCATGCGGATGGTTCCATAACTGAACATTGTCATCCGGAAGATGGTCATCATCATGATCATGATCATGATGAGCAGTATGAGGAGAAATCAAATGTTTGATGATTTTTTCGTTAGGGCATTGATTGCAGGTATAGGCATTGCGGTAGTTGCAGGTCCGCTTGGCTGTTTTGTTGTTTGGCGAAGATTAGCTTATTTCGGTGATACGCTTGCCCATTCGGCTGTGCTTGGCGTTTTCATGGCAGTTTTCCTGGAAATTAACGTGATGGTTTCAGTGTTTGTTGTTGCTGTTTTAATATCCGTTTTATTGCTGTTCCTGCAAAAAAGAGGCGGGCTTGCCTCTGATGCGCTTTTAGGACTGTTGTCTCATTCGGCTCTTGCACTTGGGTTGGTTGCCATTTCCTTTATGACTTGGGTGCGGATTGATCTTCAGGCGTTATTGTTCGGTGATATTTTATCAGTTTCAAAACTTGATCTGGCAATTATCTGGATTGGCGGGCTTGTTGTTTTAGGTTCGCTTGTGTTGATTTGGCGTCAACTTTTTGCAGCAACAGTAAATGAAGAACTTGCTCGGGCTGAAGGCATGAAGCCTGATCGAGCAAACCTGATCTTTATGGTATTGATGGCGCTTATCATCGCAATATCCATGAAGATTGTCGGCGTTCTTTTAATCATAGCATTGCTAATCATACCCGCTGCAACTGCTCGGCGGATTGCAGTCAACCCAGAACAAATGGCCTTTTTATCCGTTCTAATTGGGGTTATGGCTGTTGGTGGTGGCCTATTTGGTTCACTTCAATGGGATACGCCCTCAGGGCCTTCAATTGTTGTGATGGCACTGGTGTTGTTTTTGTTGACGCTTTTTCCCCTGGCGCAAAAATTGCGCTCCAAGCAAGAAGGGTAATTTATTATGGGAACCCATTTACATCATCCAACCTTGAAGAAAAATCAGCAATTGGTGCAAGACGTTCTGTTGGCTTCATCTAGCCCCTTGAGCGCTTATAGCATTTTGGATGTTCTGAGAGACCAGGGCTTTCGGGCACCGCTTCAGGTGTATCGTGCATTGGACAAATTGGTGGAGTTCGGGCTGGTTCACAAGTTGGAAAGTTTAAATGCATTTGTTGCCTGTAGCCATGAAGAATGTGAATTGGATGAACCGGCCGCGTTTATGATCTGTGAAACGTGTGAAGGTGTTTCAGAACTGAATGATAGCAAATTAACCGGTTATCTTGGCAAACTAGCCAGTAAGGAAAATTTCACGTTGAAGCACACAACGGTTGAGCTTCATGGCCTTTGCAGCAACTGCGAATAGGATTTAAGGCAATCATTGAATAGTTGACAAAGCTGCTCCGCTATACAAGTAATTAGCGCAATTAATAACGCCAAAAATAAAAAGGGCAGGAGGAATACATGAAAAAACAATTGATTATAGGTGCCATAGCATCTGCACTATTGAGCACTACAGCATTTGCTGAGAACCTTAAAGTCGGGTTTATTACAACCCTTACAACACCGGCTGCGGTGATTGGTAATGATCAGAAAAACGCTGTCGATCTTGCAATGGAACACCTGGGTGGAAAGCTTGGCGGTAAGCCTGCTGAAATCGTTTTTGAAGACGATGGATTTAAGCCGGAAATTGGTAAGCAGAAAACAGACAAGCTTGTTCAAGATGATGATATTTCCATCATTGCAGGTTATATTTGGTCGAACGTTTTGATGGCATCAGCCAAACCTATTTTCGATGCAAATAAGATTATGATTTCAGCAAATGCTGGTCCATCTGTGATAGCTGGTAAGCGCTGTAATGCAAATTTCTTTTCTACCTCTTGGCAGAATGACCAAACACCAATGGCGATGGGTGAATACCTAAACCAAAATGGTGTTAAATCAATCTACGTTATGGCGCCAAACTATGCTGCTGGTAAAGATATGGCAGCTGGTGTTGCACGTACTTTTAAAGGAGAAATCAAAGGACAAGACCTGACAACATGGCCAGGTCAACTAGATTTTTCTGCCGAGCTTGCAAAAGCAAAGGCATCTGGCGCTGAAGCGATTTTCGTTTTCTATCCAGGTAAAGCCGGTGGCGCTTTCATCAAGCAATACCAACAAGCAGGCCTTAAAGGCACTATGGACCTTTACACAGTATTTTCAGTAGATGGTATTTCATTACCAAAAATGCAGGCTGGTAATCTGGATGGTGTTCTTGGATCGCGTTTGACGCAACAGTGGGACCCAACACTTGATAATGAAGCGAACAAAAAATTTGTTGCAGATTTTAAAGCCAAACACGGAACTTATCCTTCGTTCTATGCAGCACAAGCGTATGATTCAATTAAGTTAATTGATTCAGCTGTTGCAGCTGTTGATGGTGACATGAAGAACATTGATGGTTTGAAAGCGGCGCTTAAAGCAGCTGATTTTGACTCTGTTCGTGGTAACTTCAAGTTCGGTAACAACAATATGCCAGTTCAAAACTTTTACCTTCGTGAAGTTGTTGAAGATGCAGATGGCAAGTGGGCAACAAAAGTTGTGAGCACTGTTTACACAGATCATGTTGATCCACATGCAGCCGATTGCAAACTTTAAAAGAGTTTGAAGCCTAATTCGAGAAATAGGCCGCGTTGATCGCGGCCTATTTTTTTCTGACTTTCAAATTGGAATGTGCAAAAAAGACTGATGAGTACACTTTTCCTGATTCAGTTATTGAACGGTTTGCAACTTGGCGTGCTGCTATTTTTGCTTGCAGCCGGGTTAACGCTCGTTTTTGGGATTATGGATTTTGTAAATCTTGCTCATGGGTCCCTATATATGTTGGGTGCATTTGTATGCGCCAGTTTGACCTTTTTAACGGGGTCTTTTGTTTGGGGCGTGTTGCTAGCAATTCCTATTATTGCAGTCATAGGTTACTTCTTTGAAGTTTTGATTGTCAGGCATCTTTATGAGAGCAATCATCTTGATCATGTGCTCGCAACATTCGGAATTATTCTCATTGCGGATACGCTTGTTCAACTGAGCTGGGGACCAGAGGGAATAGCTATTCCATTGCCTGGGTATTTGTCTGGGCAAGTGGAGATTTTCCCTAGTATTATTTTCCCGACATTCAGACTTGTAATTATTTCAAGCGGACTGTTGATTGCAGCTGGGCTTTATTGGCTCATTACCTATACGCGACTTGGCATGTTAATTAGGGCTGGAGCTTCCAATCGTACCATGGTTTCAGCCCTTGGAGTTGATATCAGTACGCTGTTTGCAGGGGTTTTTGCATTGGGTGCGGTGCTTGCAGGTGTGGCGGGCATGTTGATTGCATCTATAACCGAAGCAACAATTGGTATGGGAAATGATATTATTATCACTGCTTTTGTCGTAATTATTGTAGGCGGCATAGGCTCGATGAAGGGCGCTTTCATTGCTGCTATCCTTATTGGGATAATTGATACTCTTGGGCGCTCGTTCCTAAAGGATATTCTTGAATTATTCATTGCTAGCGGTTCTGCTGAAACTGCAGGGCCGGCGCTTTCTTCCATGTTAATTTATATCATTATGGCTGTTGTTCTGGCGGTTCGTCCGCAGGGATTATTCCCACCTAAGGTGCGTTAGAATGAAGATTCAGGAAACTTCACCCAGACTAGATGAACATCTGAAAGTTCCTGCCATGTTTGGATCTGGTAGGGGACGTGTTGTTACAATTCTATTGATGGCGCTCTTACTTATTTTGCCATTAATTGCATGGTATGCGGGCAATAAGTTTTATCTCGATTTTTCAACTCGTATTGTGTGTCTTGCCATTGCGGCTGTAAGCTTAAATCTGATTTTAGGCTTCGGGGGAATGGTATCGTTTGGCCATGCGGCGTTTGTGGGTATTGGTGCTTACGCAGTGGGTATACCAGCCTATCATGGTTATGAGTCTGCCTGGTTGCATTTTCCGTTGGCTATTGGATCTGCTTCACTCTTTGCATTGTTTACTGGTGCAATTAGTCTGCGAACCAAAGGCGTTTATTTTATCATGATAACCATGGCTTTCGCCCAAATGGCCTTTTACTTCTTTTTATCCCTGGAAGAATATGGCGGTGATGATGGTATGACGCTGTGGTCCCGGTCAGATTTTGGAATAATCAATATTTCAGATGGTCTGACATTTTTTCTTCTTTGTTATGGGGTATTGGCGCTTTGTGTTTATTTGGTTTTTCGCATTGTTCATTCGCGCTTTGGTATGGTTTTGCGAGGGTGCAATTCCAATGAAGCGCGGATGAAAGCGTTGGGGTACAATACGTATGCTTATCGTTTGACAGCCTACGTTATTTCAGGAGCAATGTGCGGGCTTGCTGGTGCCCTGATTGCGAATCTGCAAGATTATATTACAGCGGATACAATGACCTGGACCCGGTCCGGTGAGTTGATGTTTATGGTCATTCTTGGCGGGGCTGGTTCACTGTTTGGTCCGGTATTTGGCGCTGGTGCATTTCTGCTAATTGAGGAAATATTATCTGCTTACACGATCTATTGGGCATTACCTTTTGGCATCCTGCTTATTTTATCGGTGCTGTTTGTTAAGGGCGGGGTAAATGGGCTGATACAGAGAGGCTGGAGACGATGAGTGAAGTATTGCTTAACGTCACTGGATTAAGGAAATCGTTTGGCGGGGTCCTGGCTACAGATGATGTAGCGCTTGATGTCAGGCAAGATGAAATTCACGCGGTAATCGGCCCAAACGGTGCTGGCAAGACGACTCTTATAACTCAGCTGTTTGGTGAGCAATTGCCGGACGAAGGTAGCGTCTTTTTCAAAGGTGCCAATATCACCAAACTACCAACCCACAAGCGGGCAGGAATTGGCCTTGCACGTTCTTTCCAGATTACATCAGTATTTATGGGTTTTTCTGTCCTGGACAATGTTGCTTTGGCTGTTCAAGCCCATGATGGGCATTCATTTAAATTTTGGAAGCCCGCAGCAACAGAAATCAAACTTCGAAGGGTTGCAATGCAAGCGCTTGCTCAAGTGGGACTTGACGATCGAGCTTCTCGAAGAGCTGCTGAACTTTCGCATGGTGAACGTCGTCAATTGGAAATTGCAATGGCACTGGCAACCGATCCGGTGTTCCTGCTTTTGGACGAGCCAATGGCGGGAATGGGAGCCGAAGAAAGTGCGCTGATGGTGTCGCTTTTGAAATCCTTGAAAATTGGCAGGGCAATATTGCTGGTTGAGCATGATATGAACGCTGTATTTGAGCTTGCAGACCGTATCTCAGTTCTTGTTTATGGGAAGATCATTGCCACAGGTACACCTGGTGAAATTCGCTCCAATGCCAAAGTGCGCGAAGCTTATTTGGGCGAGGCTTAATTATGTTGCGGGTTGAAAACTTAGAAACATTTTACGGTACCAGCCAAGCGTTATTCAGCATGTCATTTGATGTTAATGTGGGTGAAGTTGCAACGCTCCTTGGCCGCAATGGCATGGGAAAGACCACAACCATAAATTCGCTTATGGGTATTATTAAACCTCATGCAGGTTCAATCACATATGATGGTGTTGAAGTTTTGGGGGAACCGTCCTTCAAGATGGCTAATCTGGGCCTTGGATTGGTTCCTGAAGGACGGCAGATTTTCCCAAATTTATCTGTGCGTGAGAATCTTGTAGCTACGGCATCCAATCATCTTGAAATGCCTGAGCCGTGGTCTGTTGATCGAATTTACGAATTGTTTCCAGAGTTGGCTCAACGTGCAACCTCCATGGGTAATTTATTGTCAGGTGGTGAGCAACAAATGCTGGCGGTTGGGCGTGCGTTAATGACCAATCCAAAATTGCTGATTTTGGATGAAGCTACAGAGGGGCTGGCACCTTTGATACGTGAAAAAATATGGAAAGCACTAGGCCAAATTCGTGATAGTGGGTTGTCCATTTTGATCATCGACAAGAATTTGACTGATTTGTTTAAACTCGCTGACCGGCACTGCATTGTTGAAAAGGGCGCAGTTGTGTGGACTGGGTCGTCAACAGAACTTCAAATGTCTGAAGATATTCAATATCGATATTTGGGTGTTTAACGGAGAATAGACATGCAAAAAGTGATTGTCTTTACAGATATACCCATCCTACTCCAAAACCCGAATGTTTTGGTGTGATATGATACGAAA
>JAALLB010000060.1 GCA_011087745.1 Hyphomicrobiales bacterium
ATCACATTTATGAATCAATTCAACGCCTTATCCAATAGCGTCTAGTACTGTGCAATCCAATATTCTAAAACTATCTGCCTTCTGCTATGACGTATCAAATTCTATCTCAGGAGAAAATGAATGAGCGAACGTCTCGAGGATATCGCAATTGCGATGGTTGCTGAAGGTCAGGGCATCCTTGCTGCTGATGAAAGCACAGGCACAATTAAAAAACGCTTTGATTCAATCAATGTTGAATCAACAGAAGATAAAAGGCGCGATTACCGCGAGATGCTTTTCCGTTCTGATGAAGCCATGAAAAACCACATCTCTGGTGTTATTCTTTTTGAAGAAACATTAGGTCAAAAAGCAGTTGATGGAACACCATTGGTAGATCTTATTCGTGCCGCCGGTGCAGTACCGGGCATCAAGGTTGATAAAGGTGCTCAAGATTTAATAAATGCTGGCGTTGAAAAAGTAACTGAGGGCCTTGATGGCCTTCGTGGGCGTCTGGCTGGCTATTATGAGCAAGGCGCACGTTTTGCAAAATGGCGTGCAGTGATCACCATCACCGAAACGACACCATCCTGGAACTGCATAAAAGCAAACGCACATGCACTAGCACGCTACGCTGCTCTTTGTCAGGAAGCAGGCATTGTGCCAATTGTTGAGCCGGAAGTTCTCATGGACGGTGAACATTCAAAGCACGACATAAACCGTTGTTACGAAGTGACCGAATGGGCGCTTAAAACACAATTCAACGAATTGTTTGATGCAGGCGTAAATCTTGAGGGCATGGTTCTAAAACCGAACATGATTGTCCCTGGTCAATCTTCAGGTTCAAAAGCAAGTGTCGAAGAAGTTGCAGAGAAAACTGTAAAGTGCCTTAAGGCAAGTGTTCCTGCCCTTGTACCGGGCATTGCCTTCCTTTCTGGCGGTCAGTCAGATGAAGATGCAACAGCGCATCTTGGCGCAATGAACGCAGCTTACGACATGCCTTGGAACCTGACATTCTCTTATGGCCGTGCTCTACAAGCCGCAGCATTGCAAGCCTGGCTTGGCAAGGAAGAAAATGTATCGGCCGCACAAGCTGCATTCTCGCACCGTGCAAAGATGAATGGCATGGCAGCGCTTGGCACTTGGACAAAAGCGCACGAAGCTGGTTAAGCTTTTCATATAATAATGTTATGAAAGCCCGGACCCGTTCCGGGCTTTTTCTTTTGGTGCTTCATGACAACAAATATTCCTCTCTACGACGTAATTATCCTGGGTGCCGGTGGAGCAGGATTAATGTGTGCTGCAACCGCAGGACAACGAAAGCGTAAAGTTCTTTTGCTTGACCATGCAGACCAACCCGGGAAGAAAATTTTAATCTCCGGTGGCGGGCGTTGTAATTTTACAAATTCAAAAACCACTCACAAAAATTACATCAGCAAAAATCCGCATTTTGCCAAATCCGCGCTGGCTAGATACAAGCCTCAAGACTTCATAAAACTGGTGGATCGCTACAATATCAACTGGCACGAAAAGACACTTGGTCAACTCTTTTGTGATGTCTCTGCCAAGCAAATTGTTTCCATGCTTTTGGATGAGTGTGAAAAAGGCAATGTCGATTTAAAGCTCAGCAAGCAGATCACGAGCATCTCTCATACAGACGGAATTTTCACCCTTGAAACAAATAGTGGGATTTTTCAGTCGGGTTCACTTGTTATTGCCACAGGTGGTGCATCCATTCCTAAAATGGGGGCAACCGGTTTTGCTTATGAATTGGCACGCCAGTTCAAAATGAAAGTCGTGGAACCAAAGCCGGCTCTGGTGCCTTTTACATTGGCCAAAGATCAAACGCTCTTCACAGAGCTCTCGGGCATTGCAACAGATACAATCGTTAAATGCGGGAAAACACAATTTCAGGAGGCTTCTCTCTTCACCCATAAGGGATTATCCGGCCCGGCAATCTTGCAAGTCTCGTCTTATTGGAAACATGGCGAAGCAATTTCAATAAACTTCATTCCCGAGCAAAAACAAGGCTGGTTGATCGACTTAAAAGAGACGCGCCCTAATATAAATTTCGAAACAGCAATTGCTCAACAATTACCCGACCGTTTGGCAGAAGTACTATGTGATAAACTGACTGTTCAAAGCGACAAAGACCTCGGTGATTGTAAAAATGCTGCCCTCTCGCAAGCAGAGCAAATGCTGGCCAACTGGCAATTTCACCCCAATGGTACAGAAGGTTTTGCCAAGGCAGAAGTAACCATCGGCGGCATTTCTACTGATGAACTATCTTCCAAAACAATGGAAAGCAAAAAGCTCAAAGGACTTTACGCAATTGGCGAAGCAGTTGATGTCACAGGATGGCTGGGCGGCTATAATTTCCAATGGGCTTGGGCAAGCGCTTTTGTTGCTGGTGAAGTTGCATGAATACGATATTTTGAATTAGTATTTTTGAGTAAAAAATCATTTGACCTTTACGTAAAAGTGATTATTAAACGTCCCCAATATGGTTACACCTTTCGAAATAATCTTCTCTTGGCTGGCGCTGCCAGTATATGTGGTTCAGGGCTTGCGTGTGCGCAACCAATCAATGCGGATGGCGCCACCTGAGCAGCACTCACTTGTTGAGATCAAAGGCAAGGGAAAGCCAATTCGTTTGCTGTTTATCGGCGACTCATCTGCGGCTGGAGTTGGTGTATCGGACTTCAAGGAATGTGTTGCAGGAAGAACCCCACATCTATTGGCAGAAAAAACCGGCCGCCCGGTGATAACTCGCACTTGCGGCAATAACTCTGCAACTGCTGGTGATCTGCGAGATGAAGTTGTACCTCATTTGGAGCCTGCAACTTACGATTACGTCATCATTAACATTGGAACGAATGATTCAAAAAACTTCCACACGTCCAATCGCTTCAAAAAGGAGTTTGGCGGACTGCTTTATGCGCTCAACGCAAAGTTTCCTGGAGCAAAACCAATTTGGTCCGGCTTAATCGATGTCGAACACATTCCGCTACTGTCTTCACCTCTCAATAAAATCATCGGAATTCGCTCTCGCATCCTGAAAAAGATGGGCGATGAACTGTGCTTTGAAAGGGGCGCATTGTACCCACAAACAAAATGGCAACCCATACGCGAGAATTTTTCAGAAGATGGTTTTCACGCCTCTTCGCGCGGATATAGATTGTGGGCGGAAGAATTGGCCGACTACATTGCAGATTTGCAAAACCAATAAACTATCGTTGCAATAGACTCATCGTTGTTTTTTTGCTTAGAGTCCTCTCGATATTAAATACCGTATCAATATGGTCGGAGGGGACTATCAATGACGTCAAAATATGCAGAGGTTTTTCAAAACTGGCAAAATGACCCCGAAGGGTTTTGGGCTGAAGCCGCAAAAGAAATTGACTGGTTTTCTCCCGCAACAAAAACCTTTGACCCTAATGAAGGTGTTTATGGCCGCTGGTTTACCGATGCAACCTGTAATACCTGCTACAACTGCGTCGATCGCCATGTTGAAAATGGCCGTGCAGATCAAGCTGCCATTATTTACGGCAGCCCAATTACCGGCAGCAAAAAGACCCTTACCTATCGTGATCTATTGGTCGAAACACAAGCCCTCGGCAAGGTGATGAAAGCCAAAGGTGTGGGCAAAGGCGACCGGGTTATCATCTATATGCCAATGATCCCGGAAGCTGCAATTGCCATGCTTGCATGTGCACGAATTGGCGCAGTTCATTCAGTTGTATTCGGAGGCTTTGCAGCAACAGAACTTGCAACAAGAATAGATGACTCAACACCAAAGTTTATCATATCGGCATCGTGCGGCATTGAACCAAACCGGGTTGTTTCTTATAAACCGCTCCTTGATGAAGCAATAGAACTTTCAGCCAACAAACCCGACGCAACGCTTATTCTTCAACGCGACCAGGAGAGTTGTAATTTAATCGAAGGTCGTGATTTTGATTACGCCGATGAAATGGCAGCAGCTCGAAGTTCCGCGGATCCATCACCGTGTGAACCAGTACTGGCAACCGACCCGCTCTATATACTTTATACTTCGGGCACGACAGGTCAGCCCAAAGGAATTATTCGCGACAACGGCGGACACATGGTTGCGCTTAAATGGACCATGAAGGCAATTTACGATGTTGACCCTAGTGAAGTCTTTTGGGCTGCATCAGATGTTGGTTGGGTCGTTGGCCACTCCTACATCACCTATGCGCCCCTCCTGCAAGGTGCAACCAGCATTCTTTTTGAAGGTAAACCAATCGGCACTCCGGATGCCGGTACATTCTGGCGTGTTATCTCAGAGCACAACGTTGAAACATTGTTTACAGCGCCAACGGCATTCAGGGCCATAAAGGGTCAAGACCCCGAAGGCGAGTTCATCAAGAAATATGATCTTTCCAAATTCAGAAACCTGTTCCTTGCAGGCGAACGCGCAGACCCGGCAACAATCCACTGGGCAGAAGAAAAATTGGGCGTGCCCGTAATCGATCACTGGTGGCAAACAGAAACAAGCTGGACCATCGCAGGCAACCCCATGGGTCTTGAACAATTGCCTGTGAAATATGGCTCATCCACTGTTCCTATGCCTGGTTACGCCATGGAGGTCCTTGATGACGAAGGCAATTCACTTCCAGCTGAAGAACTTGGCAATATTGTTGTCAAAATGCCGTTGCCACCGGGCTGTTTGCCCACTCTATGGAATGCAGAAGAGCGGTTCAAAAGCGCATACCTGGAAGAATTCCCAGGATATTATAATACCTCATACGCCGGCTATATCGACGAAGATGGCTATATTTTCATCATGGCAAGAACGGATGATATCATCAATGTTGCAGGACACAGACTATCAACAGGCGGCATGGAAGAAGTCGTAGCTGCTCACAAAGATGTTGCTGAATGCGCCATGGTTGGCATTGCCGATGATATGAAGGGCCAAAGCCCGTGTGGGTTCCTTGTTCTCAATGCTGGCGTTAACCGCGACCACGACGAGATTAAAAAAGAGGTAGTGCACTTGGTTCGGGAAAAAATCGGCCCGGTTGCAGCCTTCAAGCAAGCGCTTGTCGTAAAACGTTTGCCAAAAACCCGGTCAGGAAAAATCTTGCGCGCTACAATGCAAAAAATTGCCGATGGCCTTGATTGGAAAATGCCAGCAACAATTGATGACCCCGCAATTCTGGATGAGATCAAAGAAGTTCTAGACCAACAGAAAGCATGAAAGACATGTCACTCGAAAACAAGGTTGCCGTCATAACCGGTGGATCACAGGGTATCGGTTATGCAATTGCTGAGCGCTTTTTAAGAGAAAAAGCAAAAGTCATTATTGCAGATATCGATGATAAAGCCGGCCAGAAAGCAAAACAGACGTTGCGAAAAATCGGAACGGTTTCCTACGTCCATTGTAATGTTGCAGAACGCCTTGATGTGCATAACCTGATAGCCGGCGCAATCGATGAATATGGCCGAATTGACGTGTTGGTAAATAACGCTGGTATCGTTTCAGGCGGAGATTTTCTTGAAATATCAGAAGAAGAGTTTGATCATGTTATGGCAGTTAACTTGAAAGGCTCATTTTTGTGTTCTCAGGCCGCTGCAAAACACATGGTTGAACATGTTGAAGCAGGGGGTGAACCAGGATCCATCATCAATTTGTCATCAGTCAATGCGGTCTTTGCCATTGCCAATCAAGTGCCCTACTCCATCTCCAAGGGCGGCATCAATCAACTGACAAAAGTAGCATCGCTTTCACTTGCCAAATACGGCATCCGGGTTAATGCAATTGGACCCGGCTCAATCATGACAAAAATGCTTGAGAGCGTGGCAAATGACCCGGAGGCTCAGGCTCGTGTTTTGTCCAGAACACCCATGCGCAGAATTGGAGATCCATTAGAAATCGCAAGCATAGCGGCCTTCCTTGCTTCCAACGATGCGAGCTATCTAACAGGCCAAACCATTTATGCTGATGGTGGACGTTTGGGCCTGAATTATACGGTTCCTCTGGACGACTAATCTTTTAACAAAAAAAGGGGTGCAAAATGCACCCCAGATCAATTTCAATATCCAATATTGACGCTTAGCTTTCTTCGCCACCATCTTTCTTTTGGAAGTTGGCAAATACATCATCCGCGCTAATGGTTTCTTCTTCAACAGGTTCTGAACGAGTAGTGTCCATCGTGTAGGTTTGTGTTTCTTCTGCTGGTAGAATTGTATCAGCGCCCTCACCCTCAGCAGGTTCCGGTTTCGCGGGTACCCATTTAGCAGCTTTGGTAACTTCAGCATCCAATGCAATCTGAGTACAAAGGCCAAGTGTCACCGGATCCATCGGCTGTAGATTTGCAGAATTCCAATGTGTCCGCTCTTTGATCGCTTCAATGGTCGTCTTGGTTGTACCAACAAGGCGAATGATCTGGGCGTCCTTCAATTCCGGATGACTACGAACAAGCCATAAAATTGCATTGGGACGGTCTTGGCGCTTTGACAAAGGTGTATAGCGCGGGCCTTTTTTCTTAAGCGGTGGCACGATCACTTTTGACACAGCAACTTTCAACTTGTGGTTGGGGTCTTTTTGAGCAAGTTCCAATTCGTCCCGGCTTAATTGACCAGCGGAAATAGGATCCATGCCCTTAATGCCTTGCGCACTTTCCCCATCAGCAATTGCCTTTACCTCCAGCGGGTGTAACGCACAAAAAGTAGCAATCTGATCGAAAGTTAGTGATGTATTGTCAACGAGCCAAACTGCCGTTGCTTTTGGCATAAGTGGAATAGCCATTTAAAATCTCCTCAAATTAGATTTTCCCAAAGTTACAATTTTCTTGGTTGCCTGCCCGGATTTTGGGTGGCTCCCTTGCGGGAAAGATGATTACGTTGTCATGAAAGTTGATTGATTATACTCTTTTAGCTTGATGCTTGCAAACAAAATCAGGAAAGTGTGCCAAAATGGATGAGGATGAAAATAAAGCAAAACGAATTGCACAATATGTCATTGGCCAGGATATTTCTGAACTTTCAGTAGACGAAATAAGCGAAACTATCGAAGCTTTGGAAATTGAAATAGATCGTCTGAAAACCGCCAAATCTGAAAAGAGCGATCACCTTTCTGCAGCAGCAGCTCTATTCAAATCCTGAGTTTATAACGACTTTTAAAACGTTAACCAGAAATTAAGGTTTATGAGGTATTAATTAAATACCAGAAATTTTCTGGTGCTCAGATACGGTTTTTTAACTAAATCTGAGGTCTCCCTGTTAACTTTTCAGAGCCGTTCTTTACGGCTCTTTTTTTTCGTCAAAAAGCAAGGCTTTTAAGGGAAAAACTGGCATTATTTTTGCACCCTGTTGATATTAACCTAGTTATAAATGGCAAGCTTTACGGCAAAACCTTTATGCATTAGGTTAAATTTTAGTAAAATACAGCAGGGGTTGTCACGTGTCGAATACTGTAAACTTAGCCGAAAAATTCGCACATTCGGATAAATTTAAAAACTTGTTCCAAGACGGAATGTCATTGGTAGAAGAAAGCGCCGCTTATCTAGACGGTGCAGGCCGTGATAATGCGAAAGGCCTTCCTCGCGCTTCTGCGATGTTATACGGCTCAGAATCCATGCGACTAACAACACGCTTGATGCAACTTGCATCATGGCTTCTGTTACAACGCGCTGTCAATGAAGGCGAGATGTCCAGAGACCAAATTCTGGAAGAAAAAAAGAAAATCAGACTTGAAGAAACAAACGACAGTTTGCAAAACCAGGCTTGGAATGATTTGCCGGTTGAATTCATTGCACTTGTTACACGCTCTCTTGGATTGCAAAACCGCGTAATGACATTGGATGCTGAACTTTATGGTCATGTTGCCCAAAAAGAAGAAGTCCACCATGTTAACGCAGTCAGCCAACAAATTGACCTGCTCTCAACCGCATTTGGTGCAACCAAACTTTAAAAAACCTCCAAAATATATATCCCGCCAGGTTTTGCCTTGACTTCGAGCACCTCTAGGCTGGTAAATTTCTCTGAGATAATCAAATTTAGGGAAAATTATGCTTATTTCAGAAGCTGTATACCTATCCGGTCTTAGTGTTCATACAATTAGGTTTTATGAAAAATCCGGCTTGCTATCAAAAATCATTCGTAGCTCGAACGGAAATCGAGAATTTACCGCTGAAAATGTTGAATGGCTGAATTTACTCTCGTCCTTACGAGATACAGGAATGCCATTAAAGCGCATGAAGTATTTCGCAGATCTTTATGAACACGGTGACAAGACTGTCCTAAAACGCAAACAGGTATTACTTGAGCATTCCGAAAGCCTGGCACTTCAAAAAGCTGCACTGGAAAAATGTGCAAACTGCTTGCTGGGAAACTACTACTCTACGAAGAAATCTTGGGAGAGAAACAATGAAGATTATATTGGTTGGTTCAAACGGTGATGTCGGCAAAGCTGCCTGTGAAGAACTGAGTAAAAAACATGACATAATAACAGCGGGACGTTCCAGCGGTGATGTATATGTTGACTTGAGTGATTGGGCTTCCGTTGAAGCAATGTATGCAAAGGCAGGAAAAATTGACGCCGTTGTTTCAGCCGCTGGAGATGTCCACTTTTGCCCCTTGTCTGATCACACTCAGGAAACATTTATGCTTGGCCTGCAACAAAAGGTTATGGGGCAGGTCACAGTACTAGACTCTTGATCTGAATGCGTTGTTGAGTTTAGGTTTTGAACGC
>JAALLB010000061.1 GCA_011087745.1 Hyphomicrobiales bacterium
CGTATCATATCACACCAAAACATTCGGGTTTTGGAGTAGGATGGGTATAACAAACAAAAATACAGTAAATCCTAGCAAACACAAAACCACAGTCATTTCTGTGGTCAAAGCCAATGCTTCCATACCTTCCCCCAACATTTTAAGGCGTTGTACGGCAAATTAAGGCGTTGTACGGCAAACATACTACCATGTTCAAGGGTATGAATTACGTGGCGCTACCAATGAGGGGAATTGGAGTCATCAATAATCAGAAAATCAAGTTTCTTCTAAATTCACAATGAAAAAAATCTTGATTTTTTCATAAGAGTGATATTCCATGAAATTCGATAATATACATTTGGATTCTGTTTAAGCTAAATCATGACTTTACCCGCAGAAAATTTGGACCATGCAAACGCTAACATAAGTTCAGTTGGAACAGATATTCGTGCGCTTCGTAAAAGCAGGTCTGTCACGCTAGTGGATTTTGCAAATTCACTGGATCGCTCGGTTGGTTTTGTCAGCCAAATAGAACGCGGCATTTCAGAACCATCAATACAAGACTTACGCAACATTGCAGCGATGTTTGATGTTCCAGTAAGTTTCTTCTTTGGAGAAAATTCCGGTGACCCGAATGAAGCACGCTACATTGTTCGCGCTGCTGAACGCCGTAAACTTGGAAATCCCGAACAAGGTTTGATAGAAGAACTCCTGTCGCCGGACCTTGGCGGTTCCTTTGAAATGATCCGTTCAGAATTTGCGCCAGGTGCAACCTTGCTGGAAGCACAACAACGCGACACTGAAGAATCCGGCTTTGTTATCTCAGGCACTTTTGAAATCGAAATTTCCGGCATGTGGCACACTTTGCAAGAAGGTGACTCATTCCGCTTTGCTGGCGAACCGTATCGCTGGCGCAACACAACCAATAAACCCGCAATTCTAATCTGGGCGGTCTCCCCGCCTGTATACTGATTCAATTTGGAGAACTAAAAAATGGCAGAAGTACCATCAACCGCACGAGTGGTTATCATCGGAGGAGGCGTTGTTGGCGTCTCCAGCCTGTATCATCTTGGCAAAGCAGGTTGGACTGATTGTGTGTTGCTTGAAAAGAACGAGCTAACCGCTGGTTCAACCTGGCATGCTGCCGGTAACTGTCCAAACTTTAGTGGCTCATGGGCCGTCATGAACATGCAGCGTTATGGTCTTGAACTATATCGCGGACTGGCTGACGAAGTTGATTATCCAATGAACTATGCGGTCACTGGCTCAATCCGCCTTGGACATTCCAAGGAACGCATGAGGGAGTTCGATCGCGTTGCCGGCATGGGCAGATATAAAGGTCTTGATATGGAAATCATGTCCCTGGACGATATCAAGGAAAAACATCCATTTACCGAAACCCACGATCTGGAAGGCGGCCTTTGGGATCCACTCGATGGTGATATTGATCCAGCACAGCTTACACAAGCCCTTGCAAAAGGAGCCCGTGCTATGGGTCAAAAGATCATTCGCATGTGTCCTGCAACCGGCGTCTCCAAAGAGGGTGATGAATGGGTCGTTCACACAGACAAAGGCGACATTCGCTGTGAGATAGTTGTAAACGCAGCTGGCTACTACGCCCAGCGTGTTGGCGAATGGTTCAAACCATTCGGTGGTCGCACGGTTCCACAAGTTACCATGTCTCACCAATATTTTCTGACCGAAAAAATTCCGGAGCTTGAAGCCTGGACAAAAGAGCAAGGCCATAAAGTACCCCTGCTCCGCGATGTGGATACATCATACTACTTGCGCCAGGATAAAAACGGTTTGAACCTTGGTCCATACGAGCGCAATTGTAAGGCTCATTGGGTAACACCAGAAGATCCAATGCCACACGATTTCTCATTCCAGCTCTATCCGGATGACCTGGATCGTCTCGAATGGTACATCGAGGATGCAATGGCACGTGTTCCGCTTCTGGGTTCACAGGGCGTTGGCCGTGTTATCAACGGTCCAATTCCATATGCACCTGACGGTCTTCCGCTTATTGGCCCAATGCCAAGTGTAAAGAACGCTTTTGAAGCCCATTCATTTACATTCGGCATCGCCCAAGGCGGCGGCGCCGGTAAAGTGCTTGCAGAATGGGTTACCGAAGGTGAAACCGAATGGGATATGTGGGCATGTGATCCACGTCGTTATACCGCTTATGCAGATCATGATTATACCTACCAAAAAGCCATGGAAACTTATGGCCACGAATATGCAATGCACTTTCCGCACCATGAATGGCCAGCCGGTCGTAACAAGAAATTCTCACCAGTCCACGAAATGGTCGTTAAAAACGGCGGTCAAATGGGTGCATATAATGGTTGGGAACGTGCTAACTGGTATGCAAAAGATGGCGATGATACATCTGAAGAAGCAACACAAACATGGAGCCGTGGCGGCCCATGGGAACAACGCGTAAAAGAAGAAGCAGAGGCCGTTCGTGATGGCTGTGGTGTCCTTGACCTTCCAGGTTTCTCACGCTTCAAGCTATCCGGTGAAGGCTGTGCTGAATGGCTTCGCGGCACAATTGCAGGAGCATTGCCAAAAATTGGCCGCATGAACCTTGCTTATTTCCCTGACAATCGCGGTAGAATACTAACTGAAATGTCACTCATTCGTCACGACGAAGATACTTTCACACTAATTACTGCAGCATCGGCACAATGGCACGACTTCGAAGTGCTCCGTGACAGAATGCCAGAAGATAGCAACTTCGAACTTAGTGATCACACGGAAGAGTTTTCCACTTTCATCGTAACAGGTCCAAAGTCTCGGGAACTACTGGAACGCATTTCTGAGGATGTTGATTTTTCACTCGGTTGGCTAACACATCAAATTGGTTCTGTAGCAGATCACCGCGTAATGCTTGCCCGCGTATCATTTGCTGGTGAGCTTGGCTGGGAAGTCCATGGTGCAAATGCAGACATGCCAAAAATATACTCGGCACTATTGGCAGAAGGTGCAAAACCATTTGGCATGTATGCGCTTAACTCGCTACGCCTTGAAAAAGGCTACCGTGCATGGAAAGGCGATCTTTCAACCGATTACACCCTTCTTGAAGGCGGCATGGAGCGATTCATCAAATTTGACAAACCACAGGATTTCCCTGGCAAACCGGCACTGAATAATGAGCGTCAGCAAGGCCGTAAAAAAGGCTTTGCGACACTTATAGTTGAAGCAGGTGATGCTGATGCTCCCTATATGTCTACAATCTGGCATAACAACGAGGTTGTTGGTGAAACAACTTCTGGTGGTTGGGGTTACCGGATCAATAAATCTATTGCCCTTGGCATGTTGCGTACAGTTCTGCTTGAACCAGGTACAGAAGTCGAAATCGAAATCTACGGTGAACGCTACAAGGCAGTTGTTCAGGAAGATCAACCCTTATGGGATCCAGCAAACGAAAGAATTCGCGCATGACAGGAAAAGCACTCCATTTAGCCCCCGGTGAAGGCCCAAACTATGATTGGGAAAATGACCATACGTTTGTAAAGGTCGGCTCCGAACATACTGATGGTGCCTATACCTTGATGGAAGACAATCTCAAGGCAAGCTTTGCCTTGGGACTGCACAAGCATGCAACACATGCTGAAACCTTTTACTTCTTGGAAGGTGTGGTTAATTTCTATCTGGATGGGGATTGGATAAAGGCTGTTGCTGGAACCACAATTCATGTACCGGCAGGAATAGAACATGCCTGTAGAGTTGCTGATGGCAATCCAGCAAAAATGCTCATGATTTTTCAACCTTCAGGGTTCGACGGCTTTCTTGCAGAACTGGCAAAAATGAAACCTGAGGACTTTGAAGATCAGGCAAACATGGATGCCCTAAATAAAAAATACGATATTATTCCATTAGGCCCAGTGCCAGAACACCCGGATGATTAAAATGAGCAACATCACTCTCTTGGATGGCGGCATGGGACAAGAGCTCATCCACCGCTCAAGTCAACCAGCTTCACCGCTTTGGTCTACTAAAGTCATGATGGATGAACCTGAAATCGTGCAGGCTGTACATCAAGAATACATTAATGCTGGCGCGCAAGTTTTAACGCTTAATTCCTATTCAGCAACGCCCGAGAGATTGGCTCGCGATGCATCCGAGGAACTGTTTGAGCCATTGCAAGCCAAGGCAATTGAAATTGCCCTAAAAGCAAAAGGTGATACGGACACTCAAATTGCCGGGTGTCTTCCTCCACTGTTTGGCAGCTACAGACCAGAAAGTGCACCCAGCTTTGAAGTTTGCCTGGATACCTATAGAAAAGTCGTTGCCTGTCAAAAAGATGCAGTTGATCTTTTTCTTTGCGAAACCATGTCCTCGATAAAGGAAGCTGAAACAGCAACACTTGCGGCAAAAGAAAGTAGCAAGCCTGTCTGGTGTGCCCTAAGCCTCGACGATAACGACGGCATGAAATTGCGCTCTGGTGAAAGTGTCGAAGCTGGCATTAAAGCTGCAAAAAAAGTCGGCGCTGATGCAATCCTGTTTAACTGCTCTCTCCCGGAAGTGATTTCTGTTGCCATGCCAACGCTAAGCAAGTGCGGTCTGCCATTTGGTGCCTATGCAAATGGCTTTACCAAGGCCGACGATCTGGAACTGGGCGGCACAGTTGATGTTTTGACGGCACGAACTGATCTTGGTCCAAAAGAATATGCTGATTTCTGTGATCATTGGATTGCGCAAGGTGCCACTATTATTGGCGGCTGTTGTGAAGTAGGTCCTGCACATATCGCTGAACTGAAAAGAAGGCTCGCATAATGCCAATACCATCACACCGCATAACAAACATTTCTGAAGGTGACCAAGAGGGTTGGGAAGTTTATCTCAAGGCCGTGGACATGATCCGTAGCGGTGAGGATGTTTTGATGCTTTCAATTGGAGATCACGACTTTTCAACTCCTGTAGAAACCATCAATGCGGCTAAAAAAGCGCTGGATGACGGGCACACAAAATACACCACTATGCAGGGCATACCAGAGCTTCTAACCGCAATGGCTAAAGTGTCTACGCAAGCCATAGGCATGCCGGTTCCAACAGAAGAAGTTATCACTGTTCAAGGCGGGCAATCAGGCCTTTATGCAGCAATGCAGGCAACGGTGAACCCTGGCGATCATGTCATAATTATCAGCCCTCATTATGTGACCTACCCAGGTACTGTGCGCTCAGCTGGCGCGACTTTTACACTTGTATCCTGTTTGCCGGAAAATGGCTTTGAACCAAAAGCTGAAGACATTGAAGCTGCTATTCAGCCCAATACAAAAGCCGTTTTGATCAACACACCAAACAACCCAACCTGTGCGATTTATAGCCGTGAGACGCTTGAAGGGGTGGCTGATGTCTGCATCAGGAATGACCTGTGGTTGATTTCTGATGAAGTATATTGGTCGCTGTCTAACAACATGCATGTTTCACCGCGCTCTCTCCCCGGCATGAAAGACCGCACCATCGTTATCATGTCCATGTCCAAAAGCCACGTAATGACCGGTTGGCGCATGGGCTGGATTATTGCTGAACCTGAGATGATCCATAATTTCATGCAGCATAATCTGGTAAACAGCTACGGCATTTCTGATTTCATCAGTAGAGCCGCCACCGAAGCTCTTAATAACGCATATGGTGTGGGTGAATTGTCAGACCTATTCACCCGAAGAGGTGCAACCTTCAGGGAAACCCTAGCTGGCACAAATGGCGTAAGCATCCTCAATGAAGATGGCGCGATGTATTTCATGATTGATATACGAGATGTTACGATGGACGCAGAAAAATTTGCCTTTGAGCTGCTGGAAAAAGAAAAACTCTGTGTGATGCTAGGTGACAGCTTTGGCCCATCAGCAGCTGGTCATCTTCGCATCAGCCTATGCCAACCAGAAGAAAAACTGCGTGACGGTGCAAATCGCCTAAAACGCTTTGTATCGAACTATTCAAGTTAAACCCTTATTTGAGAGAGACAAACCCATGAGCAAACCTGTTCCTTCAAAAGCAAGAGCCGTCATTATTGGCGGCGGTGTTGCCGGTTGTTCTGTTACCTACCACCTAGCCAAGTTAGGCTGGAAAGACATTGTATTGCTTGAGCGCAAGCAATTAACAAGTGGTACAACTTGGCATGCAGCCGGTCTTATTGCTCAGTTGCGCACTACCAAAAATACCACCAAACTCGCCAAATACAGCCAAGAACTTTACGGTACACTGGAAGAGGAAACAGGCGTTGCAACCGGATTTCGTCGCTGCGGTTCCATCACGGTTGCGTTGACCGATGAACGTAAGGAAGAAATCTACCGTGCGGCATCCATGGCACGCGCATTTGGCGTGGACGTTGAGGAAATTTCCCCTGCAGAAGTCAAAAATCGCTACGAGCATCTAAACGTCGATGATGTTAAAGGTGCGGTATATCTTCCGCTGGATAGTCAAGGTGACCCGGGCAATATCGCACAAGCCATGGCAAAGGGCGCCAAAATGAACGGCGCACAAATCATTGAAGGTGTTAAGGTAACGGCTATTCACAAAGCCGATGGCCGCGTAACAGGTGTATCCTGGAAACGTGATGGTGTTGATGAACAGGGCACAATCGACGCAGATTTTGTTGTAAACGCTGGTGGTATGTGGGGACACGAAGTTGGCCGGATGGCAGGTGTCACCGTGCCACTTCATGCCTGTGAGCACTTTTATATTGTGACCGAGAATATTCCGAACCTAAAGCAGCTTCCAGTACTGCGGGTTCCAGACGAATGTGCGTATTATAAAGAAGATGCTGGAAAAATGCTTTTGGGTGCTTTTGAGCCCAATGCAAAGCCCTGGGGCATGAACGGAATTCCGGAAGATTTTTGCTTTGACCAACTACCGGAAGATTTCGACCATTTCGAACCTATCCTGGAAAATGCTGTTAACCGCATGCCAATGTTGGCTGAAGCAGGCATTCACACCTTCTTTAACGGCCCGGAAAGTTTCACACCGGATGACAGTTATCACATCGGTGAAGCGCCAAACCTTAAAAACTTGTTCGTTTGTGCTGGGTTTAACTCAATCGGCATCCAATCAGGTGGCGGTGCCGGATGGGCTGTCGCTGAATGGATGGACCAAGGTCTGCCACCATTTGATCTTGGAGACGTTGATATTCGCCGGATGCAACCTTTCCAGGGCAACAAGACATATCTGTTTGAGCGCTCGAAAGAAACGCTGGGCCTCTTATATGCAGATCACTACCCTTTCCGCCAAATGGAAACAGCACGCGGTGTCAGACGCACCCCATTCCATCAACACTTAAAAGAACAAGGCGCAGTCTTTGGCGAGGTTGCCGGTTGGGAACGTGCGAACTGGTTTGTAAATGAAGGCCAAAAGGCTGAATACGAATATACCTGGAAGCGTCCAAACTGGTTTGAGAATTCCGCTGCCGAGCATAAGGCAGTTCGCGAAAATCTCGGCATGTACGACATGACATCATTTGGCAGGATCCGCGTCGAAGGCAAGGATGCATGCAAGTTCCTGAATCATATCTGCGGAAACGATGTAGACACGCCCGTTGGCAAAATCACCTATACACAATTTCTCAACGAACGAGCAGGCATTGAAGCGGACGTCACAGTAACCCGTCTGGGTGAAGAAAGTTACATTGTCGTTACGCCAGCAGCTACCGTACAGCGTGAACTGCACTGGATGAACAAATACAAGCAGGATTTCAATGTCATATTGATGGATATGACCTCCGCTGAAGGTGTTTTGGCTGTTATGGGTCCAAATGCACGCAAATTGCTTGAAAAAGTTTCTCCGAATCATGACTGGACAAATGAAAACCATCCATTTGGCCAAGCGCATGATATTGAGCTGGGAATGGGCTTAGCCCGAGCGCACCGCGTGACTTACGTTGGCGAACTTGGCTGGGAACTTTATGTTCCAACAGATATGGCAGCCCATGCCTTTGAAACACTGCATGAAGCCGGTCAGGACCTCGACCTTAAGCTGTGCGGCATGCACATGATGGACAGCTTGCGCATTGAAAAGGCGTTCAGGCACTTTGGCCATGATATATCTGGTGAGGATCATGTTCTGGAAGCTGGCCTTGGGTTTGCTGTAAAAACAGCCAAGGAAAACTTCATTGGGCGTGACGCAGTGCTTAAAAAGAAGGAAGAAGGCCTAAGCATGCGTTTGGTTCAGTTCAAACTCAAAGAGCCAGAACCCCTTTTATATCACAATGAACCAGTAGTACGAGACGGTGAGATTGTTTCTTATGTCACTTCAGCCAACTATGGCCACACTTTAGGCGGGGCTATCGGCCTTGGTTACGTGCCCTCAAAAGGTGAAACTGCGGCCCAAATGCTGGAATCAAGCTATGAAATTGAAATTACTGGAGAGCGTTTCCAGGCCGAAGCCAGCATGAAACCAATGTACGATCCAAAATCAGAGCGTGTGAAGGTTTAATCTCGGATCACAGTACTAGACGCTATTGGATAAGGCGTTGAATTGATTCATAAATGTG
>JAALLB010000062.1 GCA_011087745.1 Hyphomicrobiales bacterium
TATCATATCACACCAAAACATTCGGGTTTTGGAGTAGGATGGGTATAGCAATAATGGTTTTCAAAACATCAAAGCTGCAACGGACTATTTTATCAATCGTTACTTTGATGAATATTCCGATGGTTTACCCCCTGATGGCGTTTATCAACGGTTTTTGCAGGAGTTCGAATATCCGTTAATTTCCAACACTCTGGCTGCATGTAATGGTAATCAAATTAAAGCAGCCAAGATATTGGGTTTGAACAGAAATACTCTACGTAAGAAAATTCAAAATCACGGCATCAAAATAATTCGCACGGCAAAATGACCCTGGCAAAATGTGTTTCATTTTTGCCACATTTGTGTTGCGAAATTGCCACGTATTTGGGATAATGCTTTTTACTGTAGAATCTAAAAAACTTGGATGCTTGAGAACTTGAGCGTAATTAGCGAACCAAATTCTGAGAATGTTGCTGTGGATTCTATTGCCAAGAATACCACGAGTGCGCAATCGCTTACGCAAGAACTGTTTGACACAACAAGAACGTCTCGAAGCCGCACCATTGGGCTAATCACTGTAATTGCACTTTTGATTATAGGCAGTCTTACCTTCGGTCTGTTAATTGGTTTTACACCAATCACACCAGACAAGAATATGGTTCTGGCAGCGGCAGCGATTAATGGTTTCTTGATATTGGTTTTAGTCTTTTTGATTGGCAAAGAAATTGTCAAGATTATTCGATCTAGAAGAAAAGGGCGCGCAGCATCAAGGCTTCATGTTCGAATTATTGGATTATTCTGTCTCGTGGCAGCATTTCCAGCTATTCTTGTTGCAATTGTAGCGGGAATTACTCTTGATTTGGGGCTTGATCGTTGGTTTGAAATAAGAACCAAGAAAATCATTGAATCATCGGTCAGCGTCGCACATTCTTATCAAAATGAAAGTACTCGCGTCCTTATGGGCAATACCTTATCCATGGCTGCTAGCCTAGATGGAAACCGAAGATTATACGTTTTGGACCGTGAACGATTCATACAGTTAATTACGCTTGAAGCTCGAGGCAGAGGGTTGATTGCAGCATCACTTGTTAAAGAAGATGGTACTATTTTGATGGGGTCTGATCTTGCAACAGAAATTGAAATTCCACCTCTACCAACAGTGGCGATCGAACTTGCAAAAGGTGGCGAACCAGTACCTATTCCACCGAAAAATTCTAATCTAATTGGTGCCGTTTTTAAAATGAAGCAAATTCAGAATGCTTATTTATACACGGTGATCGCTATACCTCCAGCTGTAATTGAAGCAGTACGAGATGCAGAGTTTAATAGTACCGAATATAATTTATTAGAACAAAACCGACTACCTTTCCAATTGGCGTTTGCCATCCTTTACTTGGGCGTTTGCTTGATTGTACTGCTCAGCGCAATCTGGATGGGCATCAGTGTAGCAACTCGAATTGTAACGCCAATACGAAGATTAATGTACGCAGCTCAAGAAGTAAGTGACGGCAACCTTGATGTAAGAGTTGATACCGTCCAGTCTGAGGGCGACCTCCAATTCTTAAGCCAAACATTCAACGTAATGTTGGCTGACTTGAAAAGTCAGCAATCTGATTTGGTCGATGCCAAAGAGCTAATGGATCAACGCGCAAGATTTATTGAGGCCGTATTATCAGGCGTTAGTGCAGCAGTTATTGGTTTGGATCAGAATGGAAAAATTACAATTGCAAATAAATATGCATTACCAATACTGGGTCTTGATTCAATAGATGGATTGAAAGCAAGTCCCCAACTTTCTGAGCGCGTACCGGAATTAAGCAGAGTTTTCGAAGCCGCGGTTGCATCAAACAGACCACAATTCCACGAACAAATTACTATTATGAAAGAAGGTCGAGAAAGAACTCTCAATGTTCAAGTGACAGTTGAAGAGGAAGACACGTTGACCCACTCGTTTGTTCTTACGTTGGATGATATTACAGATCTTGTATCAGCACAGCGCAATACAGCCTGGGCTGACATAGCGCGCAGAATTGCTCACGAAATTAAAAACCCACTGACACCTATTCAACTCTCAGCAGAACGCATCAAACGGAGATACGGCAAACACATTACAGAAGACAGGGAAGTTTTTGATAATTGCACAGACACCATTATCCGCCAGGTAGGTGATATTGGAAAGATGGTAGATGAATTTTCTGCATTTGCCAGAATGCCCGAACCTGAAATGTCCATAGGAAATATCAAGACAACTGTCAGGGAAACTGTTTTTCTTCAAAAAGTGGGCTTTCCAGATATTGAATTTTCAATAGAAACCGAAAAAGGGCCATTGGAAATGGTGTTTGACAATCGGATGCTCTCGCAGGGTCTGATCAACGTCATTAAAAATGCAGCTGAGGCAATTGAAGCTTATCAGGGCGATGATGAATACAAGGGCAAAATCACAGTTCGGGTCGAACAGGAAGAACAAAATGCAATTATTGACGTGATTGATAACGGCAAGGGATTACCAGAAACAAACCGTCAGCGGTTACTGGAACCCTATATGACAACTCGTGAAAAGGGTACCGGACTTGGACTGGCGATCGTTAGAAAAATCGCAGAAGATCATGATAGCACTATCGAATTGATGGATGCACCACAAGTAGCAAATGGCGGACACGGTGCAATGATGAGATTTACGTTACCTATCAAAGAAACAAATAAATTAGAAGAAGGCAATGAGGTAACCAAGAATGCAAGTGGAGAGAAAGTTTAATTATGGCTACTGATATTCTAGTCGTGGATGATGAAACGGACATTCGAGAACTCGTTGCAGGCATACTCGAAGATGAAGGGCATGGCACGAGAACTGCCGGTGATAGCGATAGTGCACTTGCAGCTATACAAGACCGTCGCCCAACGATGATCTTTTTGGATATCTGGCTGCAGGGCTCCAAGCTTGATGGGTTAGAGCTACTCGATGAAATCATGACGATTCATCCCGACATTCCAATTTTGATGATATCAGGTCACGGTAATGTTGAAACTGCCGTGTCAGCAATAAAACGGGGTGCCTATGACTATATTGAAAAACCCTTCAAAGCCGACAAACTTATTCTAACCGCTGCTCGCGCTCTTGAAACTTCAAACCTCAAAAAACAAGTCAAAGAGTTAACCGAAAAAACACCTGATATGCCTGAGCTCATTGGTAGTTCAGCAGCTATGCAGCAATTGAAACAAACCATTGAACGTGTGGCTCCTAGCAATTCACGCATTATGATTTCTGGCGCATCCGGTAGTGGCAAGGAGCTTGTTGCAAGAACCATTCACGGCAATTCAAACAGAAATGACGGTCCATTTGTACTCCTCAATGCTGCAACCATAACGGCTGATCGTATGGAGGTTGAACTATTTGGCACCGAAGCCAATGATACTCAAATTCGAAAAGTTGGTGCTCTTGAAGAAGCGCATGGTGGCACGCTTTACATTGATGAAATTGCAGACATGCCATGGGATACTCAGAGTAGAATCCTTCGAGTGTTGGTTGAACAACAATTTACACGGGTAGGGGGCAGTACAAAGGTGAAGGTGGACGTAAGAGTTTTGTCTTCTACTGCACAAGACTTGGAAAATCTGATCAAGATTGGAAGTTTTAGGGAAGATTTCTTCCATAGGTTAGCAGTTGTGCCAGTGCATGTTCCACCACTTTCCCAACGCCGCGAAGATGTTCCCGAACTTGTTTCTGCATTCATGAACCAGATTACCCGCCAATCAGGCATTAGTAATTGCCGGATTGGAGAAGATGCAATGGTTGTGCTTCAAGCACATAATTGGCCAGGAAACATCAGACAATTGCGCAATAACATTGAACGCCTGATGATCCTTTCAAGAGTTGAGGAAGGCACCATAATTACTGCAGAAATGTTACCCAAGGAAATTGGTGAAATGCTCCCAAATACTGGCGGATCAGGCGGTGAACACTTGATGTCACTCCCTTTAAAGGAAGCTAGAGAAGCATTTGAAAGAGATTACCTTGCAGCCCAGGTGGGAAGATTTAGCGGAAATATCTCGCGTACAGCCGAATTCGTTGGCATGGAGAGATCGGCATTGCATAGAAAATTGAAATCTTTAGGACTTACAGAGAAAAAACCTTCCGAAGAAGATGCAGTATAAGAAGGCAACTGATGTGGGACACACGGGGATAAAACGATGAGAATTCTGATTTGTGGCGCAGGCCAGGTTGGTTACGGCATTGCAGAACGTCTTTCGGCAGAAGATAACGATGTAACAGTAATCGATAATTCCGCTGAACTGGTTCAAAATATTCAGGACAGGCTGGATGTACGTGGTTATGTGGGTCATGGTTCCCACCCTGATGTTTTAGCAAGAGCGGGTGCCGATTCAGCTGACATGATTATCGCTGTAACGTTATATGACGAAGTAAACATGGTGGCTTGTCAGGTTGCACACTCATTATTCAATGTACCAACTAAAATTGCGCGAATAAGGGCACAGAACTACAGGCAAGGGAAATATTCAAATCTGTTTACCCGTGATCACATGCCGATAGACGTTATCATTTCACCTGAAATTGAAGTTGGTGATGTTATCTTAAGGCGCATAGCTTTACCTAGTGCCCGTGATGTTGTTCTGTTCAATGAAGATACGGTTGCAATGGTTGCTATTGAGTGTGATGAAAATTGTCCGCTGGTTGATACGCCGTTATCCCAGTTAAGTGAATTGTTCCCGGATTTGAACGCTGTAGTTGCTGGAATATCGCGTAAAGGCAAAATGATTACACCGCGTTCATCAGATCAAATTTTGATGCATGATATTGCTTACGTAATTGCTGACAGAAAACAAATTCGCAGAACAATTTCAATATTCGGAAAAGAACAACCCGAAGCAAGCCGCATCGTGATTGCAGGTGGCGGTAACATTGGAGTTTATTTGGCAAGGCGCATTGAGGAAAGACTTCCCAGTGCTCGTGTAAAAATCATTGAAACTTCCAGAAGTGCAGCTGAACGACTAGCGGATCAACTTAACCGGACCGTTGTTTTGCACGGCAATGCTTTGGACGAAAGCGTTCTACAGGAAGCAGGTGCAGATAACGCTGACTTGATGGTCGCCATAACCAACAATGATCAGGTCAATATTCTCTCTAGCGTATTGGCAAAAAAAGTTGGCTGTAAATCTAATCTGGCACTCTTAAACAACGTTGGTTATCACGACTTTACCCGCAGCTTGGGTATCGATGATTATATCAATCCAAGAAGCGTTACGATTTCTCGGGTCTTGCAATATGTAAGACGCGGCCGTATTCGCGGTGTTTACTCCGTCGAAAATGGTGCAGCCGAGATCGTGGAAGCAGAAGCATTGGAAGCTTCACCATTGGTGGGCAAACCATTGCGAGAGCTGGAATTACCCGCAGGAATTCGTATCGGGATGATATTCCATGATGGAAAGCTGGTTAGACCAACAGGTGACAGCATAATAAGACCCAATGATCGTGTTGTTATTCTTGCCTTGAGCGAGCATGTGCACGATGTAGAGCAAATGTTCCGGGTCAGCGCAGATTTTCTCTGATGATTGCTTTCGTCTACTATTTCTCTGCTATCGGAGCAATTTTGGCAGGCTCAATGATTTTGCCTGCGCTCATAGCATTTGGTAACCAGGAAACCGATCTAGGGTATCGAATATTGCTCTACAGCGGTTTTGCCGGCTTCCTTTGTATGGCAACGTTTTTGGCCGTCATGGGGCGCTTAAACGGAATCAAAAGAAATACAGCAATATTACTGGCTGTCTTTTGTTGGATTGCTTTCCCCTTGATCTCAGCAATTCCTATTTCAGACATGGCTGGCATTTCATTCATAGACGCATTTTTTCAGGCGATGTCGAGTTTTACAACTTCCGGATCAAGTGTGTTTAAAAACCTGGAGACCGTGCCAAAATCAATCATTTTTATGTTGGCCCAATTTCAGTGGTTTGGTGGACTTGCCACACTTATCACACTGATTTTGGTTCTGGCGCCTTGGGAAATAGGTGGTTTGCCCCAGGTAGGAACTGCCAGTGTTGCTGCATCCATCGTTGCCTCACATTCAAGGCTGGTAAGTTTTTGCGCAGGAATTTTCAGAGTGTATCTGTTCTTGACCTTGATGTGTTTTATACTTTTAGTCTTGGCAAAGGTTAACCCGTTCAATGCCATGATTTTTAGCTTTACCGCGCTTTCCACAGGTGGCCTGACACCGGTCATAGAAAGCATTGATCTAGTATTGGGCAATCCCGGTATGATCATTATGGCGGTCTTTTTCATGATCGGCGCAACGAGCATTTTTTGGCATCAATACATCTACCAATTTCAATTTGAAGAATTAAAATCCCATCGTGAGAGCTACTTTGTATTAGCCGCTTGGCTTGGCTTGGCGTTTTACATCGCTTACACGCTTGTTGCCGCTGCCGGTTCGACAGTTCTACTGCCCGACTACACAGCTATGTCGGAAGGTCTTTTTAATTCAGCATCCATAATTAGCACTTCAGGATTGCAATCAAGACCTGGTGCCTTGTCCTTGTTGCCACCTACCTTGGTGTTGATTGTCATATTTATCGGCGGCGGGTGTTATTCAACCTCGGGCGGCATAAAATTCTTCCGCATTGGCGGCATGTATTCACTTGCTCAATATGAGTTAAATCGATTGATCTATCCACATGCATCCAAGCCAACAATGTTTGGTAGTACCAAACTGAATGTTGAGTTTATGAAAGCCATTTGGAGTTTGTTTGCACTATTGATTGTGACAGTAGCGATTGCATCTTTTGCGCTATCATCAACCGGCCTGAATTTCCATGCAAGTTTTACCGCGGTTATGGCAGCAATAACCAATGCTGGGCCTTTATATGGACCTGAATGGGGTAGCGGAACTGCCGGAAATTGGCCTGTTTATGCTGACATGTTAGTACCACAAAAGACAATAATAATAGCGGTTATGTTGTTGGGACGTTTGGAGGTAATTGCCGTTATCGCGAGTATCACAGTTTTGCTGCGTAGTGCACGATAATGCCCCTTTAGTAATTTTTACAGGAAAAACAGTAAGTTTAGCTTGAAAATTACCTAAACTGCACTTTATAATTTATTGTGGGGAATACGGGGACAGTTATTCGCCAGAAGCATTATTTATCACTTAGGTTCTGATACCTACAATAACAATAAGAAAAGAGCACGAAAAATGGCGGAAAAACATCAAAACTTGCAGGATGCATTCTTAAACGATGTTCGAAAGCATAAAATCCCACTTACAATCTTCTTGGTAAATGGCGTTAAATTAAACGGCGTTGTCAGCTGGTTTGACAATTTTTGTGTCCTACTCAGACGCGATGGAATTTCTCAGTTGGTATACAAACACGCTATTTCCACTATTATGCCAGGAGCACCTGTACTTATGGGTGACAAATCTGACGATAGTGACGAAGAATAATACTATTCTTTCAATTGTAAGGCTGTAACGCTTGAGTGATTCCGAAAACGGGAAATCAGAAAAACTCCAATGGACCGCCGAAGAGGATCAAAAACCTGAACGTGCGATCGTACTGGTGCCTGAATTTCAGGGACATCAAGACCGGTCACGTGAGGCAAGGTTGGAGGAGGCTGTTGGCCTTGCGCGTGCCATATCTCTGGAAGTTGTTGATGCAGGCGTAATCCCTATCAGAACGATAAAACCATCAACTTTTTTTGGCAGTGGCAAAGTTGATGAGATTACTGGCATTATCAAAAGCTCCGAAATTGGCTTGGCCATCATTGATCATCCGATTTCTCCCAAACAACAGCAAAACCTTGAAGAAGCCTGGCATTGCAAGGTTTTGGACAGAACGGGTCTAATTCTGGAAATATTTGGTGCGCGTGCGCAGACCAAGGAAGGTACCTTGCAGGTTGAGCTGGCTCACTTGAATTATCAAAAAGGCAGATTGGTTCGGACCTGGACGCACCTTGAACGTCAACGTGGTGCCTTGGGCTTTGTTGGCGGACTAGGTGAAACACAGATTGAAGCTGATAGGCGCTTAATACAGGAACGTATCAACAAGCTTGAGCGGGACCTGGCTAAGGTCAAGAAAACTCGCGATTTACACCGTTCCAAACGCAAAAAGGTTCCACATCCCGTCGTTGCATTGGTTGGATATACCAACGCCGGCAAATCGACTCTTTTCAACCTGTTGACTGGTGCAAACGTCATGGCAAAGGACCTACTGTTTGCCACGCTGGATCCGACATTGCGTCAGTTGAATTTGCCACAAGGCACACGTGTTATTTTGTCTGACACCGTTGGATTTGTGTCGAACCTACCAACCCATTTGGTAGCTGCATTTCGAGCTACTCTTGAAGAGGTTATTGAAGCGGAACTAATTCTTCATGTTATACCCATCCTACTCCAAAACCCGAATGTTTTGGTGTGATATGATACGAA
>JAALLB010000063.1 GCA_011087745.1 Hyphomicrobiales bacterium
TCAATCAACCTCAAATCAATCGGAAATACAGCCCTTATCCCGAGTTGACGTTAACCATAATTATACCTTTGCAAGTGCATTATCAGCTTGAAAAACTTTGCGACCGGGCAAAATTGCCTACAAAGGATGTAAAAATGAAAATAGCTCAAATAGCAGTTTTAGGTGTCGCCGCTGTCGCTGCAGTCGGCGCATTCGTTGTGGCGAACAACATCGCCAATACCGAACCGGAAGTAGTAACTGTTACTGAACAAGCCCCACAAATTCAACTTGAAGAAGTCTTGGTAGCAACTAGAAATATCAGCCTTGGTACTTCTATGAAGCCTGACATGGTTGAATGGGTAAAGTGGCCGAAGGAAGGTTTGTCTGAAGGATTTATTATAAAGACTGAGTCACCGGATGGTTTGAACATGGTAGAGAATCCAGCGATCGCCCGTTCGCAATTTTTTGTTGGTGAACCGATTCGCGAAAGTAAGATCGTACGTTCAGGAAAGGGATACATGTCCGCTATTCTCCCTTCTGGTCAACAAGCAATCGCAACATCGATTTCTACAACAACCAGTGCTGGGGGATTTATTCTTCCAAATGATCGCGTCGACATAATCATGATACGTCAGGGAACAGCAGAAGAGGGCGGAAACTATATTACGGAGACCGTTCTTGATAATGTGAGAGTTTTGGCGATTGACCAAACAATTGAAGAAAAAGATGGGGAAGCAGTTGTTGTCGGTAGCAGCGCAACTCTGCAACTTGATCCAGAGCAGGTGAAGATCCTGACTGTCGCACAGCAAATGGCAGATCGTTTGACCTTGGCCCTTCGTTCACTTGAAGACGCAGGCGATGAGAAAACTACAGGCGCTGATTATTTATTAAGTGGCAACCGGGGCAACGGTCGCATCAGCATTATCAAATACGGCAACAAAAGAGAAGTATTGGCGGGGTCACAAAATGAAAACGCAAATTAATTCTAAATCCACATTCTGTACGGGGAAAAGTACCATGCATATGTTAAATCGGTTTATTGTATGGGCACTGTTTATTGCATCTTTGCTTGTCGCGGATACATTGATGACAGGTCACGCAAACAAAGCCCAAGCTAACAAGGCTTATCTTAAGATAACTAAGGCAGCGATTGGCAAGACCCAAATTGTGAAAGTTGGCTTAAACAAATCAATGGTTGTTGATTTGCCAGGAGATGCACATGATATTCTTGTTGCAAGTCCTGAAGTAGCTGATGCGATCACCAGAACTTCTCGCAGAATATACATATTTGGAAAGCGAGTTGGTTCAACCAATATCTTTATTTTTGATTCAGCAGGTCGCCAACTACTAAGTATCGATCTCTTCATCGAACGTGATGTCGCAGGACTTGAAGCAAACCTGGAAAAATATGTTCCCGGTTCTGATGTAGTAGTTGAGATAGTCAATGATAATATTATTTTGACAGGTACAGTTCCAACACCGCAAGCATCGTCGAGAGTTATTCAACTCGCTCGTGCTTTCATTTCTGGTGGTGAAGCGACAACAAACCAGTTTGCCACTCAGAATAATTTTAGTGGCGGTGGGATCTTTTTTGACCAGGATGAATCCCGACAGGAAAGTCAAATTGTTAACCTTCTACGCATCGAAGCAGAAGACCAGGTTCATTTGAAAGTAACGATTGCTGAAATTCAACGTACAATTGTTAAGCAATTGGGTGTTGATTTGGCAGCAACAGGTTTAACAGCTGGCAATCTTGATTTGGGTCTTCTTACAGATAATCCCTTGGGTCTTGGTGGTCTGTTTGCAAACAGCCAGGTTGGCGCGCGTTACTCTGGTTCAGGCGGTGAATCTATTGAAGGCATACTAAGAGCAATGGATCAAGCAGGTGTAATGAGAACGCTTGCTGAACCATCACTAACAGCAATCTCAGGAGAAACAGCGTCCTTTGCTGTTGGCGGCCAATATAATGTTGTTGCTAGTGGCTCAAACTCCGGTTCATTTTTCACACAAGATAACAATGGAGGTGATCCAAATTCAAATATTCCAAGATTGCCAAGCACGAGTTCAAGTGTTTCATTTTCGGCTGTTTCTTATGGTGTCTCTCTTTCGTTCACTCCAGTTGTGCTTGCACCAGGAAGAATAAGTTTGCGCATCAGAACGGAAGTTTCAGAGCCAACAACTGAAGGAACTTCTGTCGTTGGACGCGCTGGCGCTGCCGGTGCGGTTTCAGCACCAGGCATTCGACGTCGTCAGGCAGAAACAACAGTTGAACTGCCATCAGGTGGCTCAATGGTCCTAGCTGGTCTTTTGAAAGATGATGTACGGCAGGCTGCCGCAGGCTTTCCAGGATTGAGTAAAATTCCGGTTCTTGGAACATTGTTCAGAAGTCGTGACTACCAACGTACAGAATCAGAATTAGTAATCATTGCAACACCATATTTGGTTCGCCCTGTTGCACGTCAAAAACTATCGCGTCCGGATGATAATTTTCAGCCAAGCGCAGATGGAGGAGCAAACTTCCTGGGACGTCTGAACCGGGTTTATGGAAAAGTAGAAGGCGACCTTCCAGAAGGCCGCTACCACGGAAAAGTAGGTTTCATCTTTAAATGATGAATCAATTGAACGGAGCAAGAAAAATGTCTCGAGTAACAAAAAACATGAAACCTATGACAAGCAATTTGAAAACGTCACTGAAATTGTCAGTTGTCTTTGCTGGTATTCTTCTTACAGGTTGTGCATCTTATCAAAAAGATCACTTCACAGTCGGGTCGACGCCAAAAGATTATCGTACTCAACATCCAATTGTTGTTGCTCAGTCTGAAGTCTCTGAAGATCTCATTGTCGCACAGTCATTGAATAGAATGTCATTCAGGCATGAGAATACCGCTACAAGCTTTTATAGCAAGTTCAAACAGTCTGGTGCAAATACACTGAGAGTGATTTTACCAGCTGGTTCCCATAATGAAGCTGCTGCGAGACGTGTTGGTCAGGACGTGATTGCACATATGAAGAAACTTGGCTTGCAAGAAAACCAAGTCGCAGTTTCAAGATATCATGCTTCAAATCATGGGGATGCAGCGACGGTTCGTCTATCTTACGACGCAATTACCGCGAATGTTTCAAGTAAATGCGGGCAGTGGAATGAAGATCTCCGCGATACATCTGAAAATCAAAATTACGAGAATTTTGGATGTTCTACACAAAATAATCTAGCAGAAATGATTGTAAATCCAGCAGATCTACTTGGTCCTAGAGGTCAGTCAGAAATTGATGCAGGAAGACGCGATAACGTTATCAATGATTGGCGTGCAAGTGGAACAGGTGGCTTACCAAGCCTTCTATAGAAACAAGGTAGAGAGTTAGAGGAATTAAAATGTCAGAAACTGCTCCTCAAATGGAACAACAAGTAGATAATGCAGAAGAAGATGTTGCAAAAGGTGCAATGTCAGAGGTAAGGCCTATCCCAAGGATTACCATTCAAGCTTTCTGCGAAACGGACGCTATAAGGCAAACTTTGGAGATGGCTGCTGGCGATCGCCGCATGTCACGTGCTCATGTTTCGGTCAACACAGGTGGAATTCCTAGTGCTGTAGATTATTATGGTACGGCACCAACTCCAAATTTGATCATTATAGAATCATCAAGTGCAGGCGATGCTTTGATGGCAAACTTGGGTCAGCTTGCCAGTGTTTGCGATGCAACAACCAAAGTGATTGTAATTGGTCACTTCAATGATATCTTGATGTACCGTGAGTTAATTTCGAACGGTATTTCAGAATATCTTGTTGCGCCAGTTTCGATGGCTGACATAATGCTTGCAATATCGAACATTTTTACAAATGAAGAAAATGGACCTTTAGGTCGAATGATTGCATTTGTTGGTTCGAAGGGCGGTGCAGGTTCTTCGACAATTTGTCACAATGTGGCATGGACAATTTCATCGTCGTATAAAAATGATGTGGTTCTGGCTGATCTTGATCTTGCATATGGTACAGCAAATATGAACCTCGACCAAGATCCTACCCAAGGTATTGCGGATGCAGTTTTCTCACCAGATCGTGTTGATGACATCTTGCTGGATCGTTTGTTGGCAAAATGTGCGGAGCACTTAAGTTTATTGGCAGCGCCATCCACCCTTGAACGGACCTATGATTTTGATGCACATGCGTTTAGTTCAATTTTGGAAGTTGCTCAACGTGGAGCACCGTGTGTTGCAGTTGATATTCCAAACCAATGGTGCGGATGGACTAAACAGGTTCTGACAGCAGCAGATGAAGTTGTTGTTGTTGCAGAACCAGAGCTTGCAAATCTGAGAAATGCTAAAAACCTAGTCGACACGATTACAGAAATTCGTCCAAACGATGTCATGCCAAGATTGGTTATGAACAAAGTGGGCATCCAGAAACGGCCTGAAATCTCTGTAGCAGATTTTTCAAACGCATTGAATGTTGATCCACTTGCTGTCATTCCTTTTGAGCCAGCTTTGTTTGGCACAGCATCGAATAACGGTCAGATGATTTCGGAGGCAGATGCCAAAAATCCGATTTCAGAAACATTTGAAACCATTTCGCAAGTTTTGACTGGCAAAGCTGAAGTGAGATCAAAAAAGAAAGCTTCTTTTAACCTTCTTAAGACTTTGAAGCTTAAAAAGTAATCTAAGGTATTTGAATATCTAGTAGAGGAATTTAATATGTTTGGTAAACGCGGTGGAAATTTGAATACTCCTACACCCACTCCAGTAGCGGTGGCGCCGGAAGCACCTGTAGTGCTTGCAGGGGTGCCTCCAGCGAGCACACCACCCAAGGAAGAAGCAGAGCCTAAGCCAGCAGCAATGCCGGCGGTAGCAGCGCCAAAGGCAGAAGGTGGAGTTCAGATTAAATCTGAGGAATATTACGATACAAAAACCAGTGTTTTCTCCGCATTGATCGATACAATTGACCTGGGTCAGTTGGCCGCGCTTGAACCAGAAGCAGCTCGCGAAGAAATTCGTGATATTGTAAATGATATTATTTCCATCAAAAACCTTGCGATGTCGATTGCAGAACAAGAAGAAATTCTTGAAGATATCTGTAACGATGTTCTGGGATATGGACCTCTTGAACCATTACTTATGCGCGATGATATTGCTGATGTGATGATTAATGGTGCAAAGAGTTCATTTATAGAGGTGAACGGTAAGGTTTTGGAGGCAAATGTTCGCTTCAGGGATAATACGCAATTGATGAATATCTGTCAGCGTATTGTGAGCCAGGTTGGACGTCGTGTCGATGAATCAAGCCCAATATGCGATGCGCGTTTGGCAGATGGCTCTCGCGTCAACGTTATTGCACCACCTTTGGCAATCGATGGTCCAGCACTTACAATTCGTAAATTTAAAAAAGATAAGCTAACGCTTGATCAATTGGTGAACTTTGGAGCGATTACACCAGAAGGTGCGCAGATCCTTCAGATCATTGGGCGCGTTCGTTGTAATGTCATTATTTCAGGTGGAACGGGTTCAGGTAAAACAACTTTGCTCAATTGTATGAGTGCCTATGCAGACGTTGATGAACGTATCATTACTTGTGAAGACTCGGCTGAACTTCAGCTACAGCAGCCTCATGTTGTACGTCTTGAAACTCGCCCGCCAAATCTTGAGGGCGAAGGACAAATCACTATGACCGACTTGGTCAAAAACTGCCTGCGTATGTGCCCTGAACGCATCATCGTTGGTGAGGTGCGTGGTCCAGAAGTATTTGATCTTCTCCAGGCAATGAACACAGGTCACGATGGGTCAATGGGTACAATTCACGCAAACACACCGCGCGAATGTCTGAACCGTATTGAATCAATGATTGCGATGGGTGGTTTTACATTACCCGCAAAAACAGTGCGTGAGATCATTGTTGGCTCTGTCGACGTTATTATTCAGGCAACGCGCCTGCGTGATGGCTCAAGGCGCATCACACACGTAACTGAGGTCTTGGGTCTTGAGGGAGATGTTATCACTACTCAGGACATATTCGTTTATAAGATGGACGGTGAAGATGCCAATGGGAACATTATTGGTCAGCACGTCTCCACCGGTATCGGGCGCCCAAAATTTTGGGAAAGAGCACGCTACTTCAATGAAGAAGAAAGACTTGCAGCTGCCCTTGATGCATCAAATGTAGAAAACAATGACTTCTAAGCTAGGTATTATGTAAATGTTTGGAATTGACTCAAATACACTTATTTTCACCGCACTCATAACAATGGCTGCGGGCGCCGTTATCTATGCAGTTTTTTTCAATCAAATTTCGAATGATAGAAAACAGGGCAAGCGGGTTAAAAGCATCAAGAAAAATGAGGGCGACCGCAATTCCAGGCTGGCTGCAGAAGCACGCGTTGCTGCTGATGCGCAAAAACGCCGCCAGTCAACTCAAGCCTCCCTAAAGGAGCTTGAAGAGCAAACAAAAGCAAAAAACCCCAATAAAAAGGGTATCAAGGATCAAATGCGCCAAGCTGGGATGGCTGGCAATATGAAGAAGTTCGCGATGTTCAGCGTGTTAACCGGTATCATCTTAAGTGCTATGTCCTTTGTTCTAAGCGGCAATTTAATCCTTACTGGTGCAGCATTGTTTATTGTTTGTTTTGGTGTTCCGCGTTGGTTCGTGGGCATGAAAAGAAAACGTCGTATGGATGCATTTCTCGAGGAATTTCCAAATGCTGTAGATGTAATTACGCGTGGTATTAAGGCAGGTTTGCCACTTAATGACACTATTGGTGTGATTGCATCGGAGGCAAAGGAACCTGTACGTTCCGAGTTCAAAAAAATATTGGAAACCCAAAAAATGGGCATTCCCATGACAGAAGCAATACAGAAACTTTACAAGAATGTACCTTTAACAGAGGCAAACTTCTTTGGAATTGTGATTGCAATCCAGCAAAGTGCAGGTGGTAATTTATCGGAAGCTTTGGGCAATCTTTCAAAAGTGTTACGTGACCGCAAGAAAATGAAAGCCAAAATTCAAGCGATGGCATCAGAAGCGAAAGCCTCTGCAGGCATTATTGGTGTCTTGCCACCAGCTGTTATGATTTTGATTTACCTATCTACACCGGACTACATAATGCTGTTGTTTACCACAACAACAGGAAATCTAATTCTGATTGGCGCTCTCGTTTGGATGGGCTGCGGAATCATGGTTATGAAACAAATGATCAACTTCGATTTCTAGGCATCTGGTAACCCAAATAGCTGGGCTGCCAAACCGATAGAAATTAATTAAATGCAAATGGCAATTTCAATTGCACAAGCGTAAAGAAAGCAGAGTTCATGGAAACCTTGGCACAGCCACAAACGCTAATCTCCATTTTAGCTGCTGTCGCAATATTTGCGACGATCATTACATTGGCTATGCCTCTTCTCGCAAAAGATGAGCTTGGTTCCCGAATGAAGTCTGTTGCAATAGAACGCGATAAGATTCGTGCACGAGAACGTGCGCGTTTAGCTGAAGAGCAAGGAAAGAAAGGCTCCCTTCGCCAAAAAGATGAGAGTTTTGTTCATAGCATCGTCGAACGGTTCAATCTTAAAGCTGCACTTGCTGATGAAAATACATTCATGAACTTGACGATGGCTGGTTATCGCAAGCAGGCGCATATCAACATTTTTCTATTTTTCAAGGTAGCGCTACCGATAGCATTATTGACTTTGTCTTTGGTGTACTTTTTCATTATTTCACCTTCTGACCGCTCAACCATGATGAGCATTTTGTTTGCATGTGCTATTGGTATGGCTGGTTTTTATCTGCCTTCAATTATTGTCAAGAATGCAGTTGGAAAACGACAGCTATCCATTAAGCGCGCATGGCCAGATGCACTTGATTTTTTGCTAATCTGTGTTGAATCCGGCATGTCACTTGAAGCTTCGATGAAAAAAGTTGCGGTCGAGGTCGGTTTGCAATCACCCGAACTTGCTGAGGAACTTACACTAACAACAGCTGAACTGTCCTACCTTACTGAACGCCGACAAGCGCATGAAAACCTTGCCAAGCGTACCGGTCTGGACCAGGTTAAGGCAGTTTCAATGGCTCTTATTCAAGCTGAACGTTATGGTACCCCGCTTTCCACAGCTCTTCGAGCTCTCTCTCAAGAAAGTCGTGATATGCGTATGGCAGAAGCTGAAAAGAAGGCCGCAGCCCTTCCTCCAAAACTAACAGTTCCGATGATTATTTTCTTCCTGCCGGTACTTTTCGCGGTTATTATTGGTCCAGCTGTTATCCAGATTCAAGGCACTTAATACAAAAATTCATAGTAGATGGGAGGGCGAATGAAAATTTGCCCTTTTTCTATTTTGTTATACTCCGAGTCCTTGAAAATCTGATTATTTGGGGTTGACGTTTCAG
>JAALLB010000064.1 GCA_011087745.1 Hyphomicrobiales bacterium
TCAAGCCTTAAACGTCAACCCCAAATAATCAGATTTTCAAGGACTCGGAGTATAATGACAATAGAAAACCCAGATCCAATGCAGTGATCCAGTTGCCAATTAACGGATTGGCTATGGCGAAAAGAAACAAGAAACCGCTCGTCATGAGTATTGGAACCAGCCAATTGCCAAGAAAAGCCCGAGAGGAATGAATGGTTTTCATTCTTTTTCTCACAGAAACGAACCTAAACCCATCAAACAATAATTTGAATGGCATTCTCAGAATGAAAAGTACTGCCAGGCTGGTTTTTTCCAACAATGACTTGCTTGATTTTTCCTTCATCGAAAATGTGAAATTAAGTATCCCAGCACACCCAACCAAAAAGGTCAGTGTGTTTAGTTCCTCGATCAGCGGCAACAAGCTTGCGATAAGGAAAAATAGGTTGATCCTGGATGTTTTTTCGGTTGCGTTGGATTTTTCCACGAAGAAATTGCCAGCAGCAAGTAGCGCAATAAATATTGGGAGCGTTATTCCAAACGCCTGCCCATAAAACAGCCAATCAGCCAAAGATATGAGACAAGCGAGAACTGCCAATTTTACGTACCAAGAATTCAGGCCAGTTGAAATTGGAAAAGAATTTGTAATGCCGCTATTTTTTTGCACAACGTGCTCGCACTTCATAAAATTTGGGTTGTTGTTTCACATGTTGGTTTTCAGATATCAATTTTTCCTCCAGCCACCATCCCTCTCGTTTTAGGGATTTGGGCAGAAAACGGGTGTTTTCGGAAACGTCAGAACTGGTTTTGATCGATAATTTCATGGGCTTACAATGCTTTGCTGCATTGCAGTTCTTAAGCTGTTGAAAATGAGCTTTTCTGTAAAATTTCGCAGTTTTTGTGCAGAATGCATTGCATGATTACCCACATACGTAGGTATTTTAAGAAATTGTATTCTTAACAATCTTGGTTAATCATGGTTCGACACAAACAGACTGTAATGTTGATAGCCATGGGTTTCGACACGGTACCGAACTGGGAAATTACAATGACAATGGATTTTTCTGTCGAAGCACCTCAAAATCCAGAACAAAACCGTAAAGATCAATCTTTGGAACACACCCACCACACCCTTGGTGAAATTAGAGCTCTTGAATTGGCTTCCAAATCAACAGATGAAACCAGGCCAGTTTACCGAACTGTGGGAGAATTTAGTGTAGATGAGTTCTTCGAACGGTTTGGATTGAAGCAGTCAACTTTGTTCCGCCTTACCCAATCTCCATATTCCAAGTTTTTACCTAAAATCGTTGTATTTCATTGCCCTTCAGCTGAACTCAATGGAAATGAAATGCCGTCTCTAATTGACGATGAATTGTTTATTTCCCATGAGTATTTCAAGGCTTGGATCAGCAGTACGAACAATGAAACCTTTGAAAATGGATTGCTTAAACTGATAATTCGAAAAATCGAGTTGGAACCCTCGTTTAAGAACTGACAGCTGCTATCTACTCAGCATTTTTTAATGCGTAGGTACAAACTACGGTGAATTGGCACAAAACTTGAAACAACCATAGCAAGTAAAATCACTTGTCCCCTTTTGAAACAAAAACGGGCTGAAAGATGAATTGTTATGGAAGAAAAGCGCATCAAGGTTATCCTTGTAGAAAATCAGCCCATCGTTCGCGAAGGATTGAGATCGGCACTGGATGCAATTCCGGCCTATGCAGTGGTTGCTGAAGCTGAAGACGGCCCTACAGCGGTATACGCCTGTGATAAACATCCACACGATGTATTGATCATCAATGCGGTCTTGCCCGGCAGCGATACATTTCAAGTCATTTCTGCAATAAAAAAACGTGAAAATAGCAAGGTCATCATCTCATTGATTGAAGAGGATACAAATGTCTTACATGATTTGAGAAAATGCGGAGCGGATGGCTTTATCAGTAAAGACGCGACTTCCGGCGAATATAGTGCCGCAGTTCAAGCTGTTACAGCGGGCGGATTATATTTTTCACAAAACATGGCGAACACAATTTTTCAGGTTGCTTTGGCAACCAATGACAAACGTAATGCCTATGGCCTTACTGGACGTGAGATGGAAATTCTATCTCTCCTTTCTAGCGGGTATTGCAACAAGGAAGTTGCCAATAAATACGATTTATCCGTGCGGACAGTTGAAGCACACCGTCTAAATATTCGGCGTAAAACCCAGTCAAATACCTTAAGCGATTTAGTTCGTGTTTCCAGATCACTTGGCCTTGCCAACATGACGGGGAACTCAAGAGGAAAACCACAGTCCAATACTTATGATGGGCGGGTTTTATAATGGGCATTGTTTTGGCCAGGATTTCGAAAATATCAGTAGCCAGCAGTTTCTTGTTTGCTTTTGCTGCGGAAAATTCGTTCGCGAGTAATGGAATAGAGACAAGCCTGTTGAAATCTGATCAGGTGTTTAGACCAAACTTCAGTGCGCAACCAAATCTGGACAAAGGTGAAGTTGTTTTGCCGGTTAAGGTTTCGGTCATATATGTTGTTGAACAATCGCTTCCTGATTTTTTATCTCAACTTGCGTCTCGCAATAGTGTGAATCTGACCTTGTCAGAAAATGTTTCAGGAGTTTTGAAAAAAATATCATTCCCGATGAAACTGGAACTCATCTTGCCAGCACTTTCAAAATCCTACGGCTTGGAATGGCACATGCAGGGAAAGAACCTGTTTGTTTCCAGTATCCTGGAAAACGTCAATCGATTGATCAACTTGGGTGACATGGAATTTTACAAATTACGAGAAGAATTAAATGCAATCGGATTAAACCAAGGTGCGAACAGGATGTCCTTTCTTAAAGACAAGAATGCCATCACGTTAATTGGCTCCAGTAGATACATCTCAAAAGTAGAAGCCATCGTCCGTAGCTATCAATCCACTGCAAAAAGTAACTAGGAAGAGTTCGATGAAACCACACATTCTAGTCAACGCAGATATCGATCAGCAATTTACCAATCATTTCTCTCATGAAATGTTGGATGAAGAACAGACTGATTCATTTTTCAAAAAAATGCTTAGCAGTCTGATCGCTGTTACTTTGGTGTTTTCCATCTATGTAATTTCGCCAAAAATAATTGAAGTGTTGAAAGGTGTTAATGAACAAGCAGCAATAAACCAACCAATTGTCCAAGAGCCGGAAGCTGCAGCATATACCGATGCTTACATCTGGACAGCTAAACTCAAGTTGGAAGACTTCAAACTCAACCATCGCCTGCAGATAGTTGCAAACGGTCAGGATCAGCTGCAGATCTTTGGTGATATTTCAACTCAGGAAATTCCAAATTGGAAGAATTTTGTGAGTTGGTATGAGAGTAAAGAAGGATTTCCTAAACTTGATCACAAGGTGGGTTTTGGTGCAACAACCGGAAATATTCCCGTGTTAAGATCAGTGTGGTTTGACGCCAAGCCAACCGCTTATTTTGCTGATGGCAGTTCGGGTAATCTTGGAACTGTTCTTGAAAACGGTTGGAAAATTGTCGGCATTGAAGCATGGGCAATTTTCGTAGAGCGCAATGGCACAACAATTACTCTTAGTTTTTAAACGCAATATTACTCTGTAAAATATCTGAATGTTGTTTCGAGATTTAGTAATTTCTTGATTCTGCTGTGTAATCTTTTTTAATGCTGCCAATAGGAATGTTGTTTCTTTCTCGTTAAAGTTTTCTGTCAACGATTTATGAAAATCCTCAGCCTTAAATACAAGGTCGTTGTATACAGTTTCTCCAAGTTTGGTGAGTGAGAGAATTTCAAACCGTTTGTCATCAGCAAGTTGCTTGCGCGCAAGGTAACGCTTTTTTTGTAGTGCATTGACGGCCCTACTTACCTTGGTTTTATGCAAATCACCCTTCTTGCAAATATCAATGGCGCTCATTTCACCATAACGGCCTAAATGATACAGCACGCGCCATTCGGTCAATAACATTCCATATTTGGATTTATATTCCTCTTGGAATCCACGGCTGGCTTTTTCCGCCGCACGATTTAGCAGATAGGGTAAGAAATCCTTGATATCAAAATTCATAAAAAACACCTTGATAGTTACATTTTCAACTAATAGCATCTTGTGAAATATATGGAAACAATCATGAATGTTGAGAATTCGCAGGAAAAGATGAAACATACTTCCTCAAGTCTTGGAACGTCTGAAGGTTATATGCCCGGTTTTGGCAATGATTTTGAGACGGAAGCACTTCCAAATGCCTTGCCTCAAGGAATGAATAGTCCTCAAAAGTGTGAGTACGGTCTTTATGCTGAACAGCTTTCCGGAACAGCCTTTACTGCGCCACGTGGACAGAACGAACGCACTTGGTGTTATCGAATTCGTCCTTCGGTGAAACACACTTCAAAATTTTCCAAAATTGACATGCCTTATTGGAAATCAGCACCGCATATTGAACAGGACGTAATCAGTCTTGGGCAATATCGCTGGGATCCTGTTCCTCATTCAAAGGAAGATAAGACTTTCATTACTGGCATGCGAACCATGACCACTGCAGGTGATGTAAACACACAAGTTGGCATGGCATCGCATGTTTATCTTGCAACAAAGTCGATGAAGGATGAGTATTTTTATTCTGCCGATAGTGAATTACTGGTCGTGCCACAAGAAGGCAGGCTTCGATTTTGCACAGAGCTGGGGATCATTGATCTTGAGCCAAAGGAAATTGCAGTTATTCCGCGCGGAATGGTTTATCGGGTTGAGGTCATTGAAGGACCCGCACGTGGTTTCGTTTGTGAAAATTATGGCCAGAAATTTGACATGCCTGGGCGCGGCCCAATTGGAGCCAATTGCCTTGCCAATCCTAGAGATTTCAAAACACCCATTGCTGCCTTCGAAGACAAGGAAGTAAAATCACGTGTTGTGATAAAATGGTGCGGACAATTCCATGAATGTTTTATCAATCATTCTCCATTGGATGTTGTCGCATGGCATGGAAACTATGCGCCCTGCAAATATGACTTACGTACCTTCAGTCCTGTCGGATCTGTGTTATTTGATCATCCAGACCCATCTATATTTACGGTACTGACGGCACCGTCTGGTGTTGAGGGTACAGCCAATATAGACTTTGTATTGTTCCGCGAGCGCTGGATGGTTGCTGAGAATACATTTAGGCCACCTTGGTATCACAAGAACATCATGTCCGAACTAATGGGCAATATTTACGGTATTTATGACGCTAAACCGGAAGGGTTCATTCCTGGCGGGATGAGTCTCCACAATATGATGTTACCGCATGGTCCGGACGCTACAGCGTTTGAAGGTGCTTCCAATGTTAAATTAACGGCGGATAAGCTGGATAATACAATGTCATTTATGTTTGAAACTCGGTTTCCACAGCATTTGACCCAATTTGCAGCGCAGGAGGCACCGCTGCAAGATACATATCAAGACTGTTGGGATGACATTGAAAAGAAGTTCGATGGCAAACCTGGAACAAAGTAATTATTTAATAGGAACTACTCAATGAAATTGGCAACCCTAAAAAACGGTACACGAGATGGTGTGCTGGTCGTTGTATCAAAGGATCTTACTCAATGTTCAACAGTGGGGCATATCGCATCAACTTTGCAGGCTGCGCTGGATGATTGGGGAAATGTTGCCCCAAGACTAGAGCGCGTGGCTGCCGGTCTTGAAACTGGATCACAACCCGTTCAACGCTTTCATGAAAGCGAAGCACATTCTCCTTTGCCACGTGCATATCAATGGGCGGATGGATCCGCCTATGTGAACCACGTGGAACTGGTTCGAAAAGCTCGAAATGCAGAAGTTCCTGAAAGTTTTTGGACTGATCCACTGATGTATCAGGGCGGATCAGATACATTCCTTTCGCCGCGAGAACCAATCCAGGTAGCTGATGAAGCCTATGGCATTGATATGGAAGGCGAGGTTGCTGTTGTTGTTGATGATGTGCCTATGGGAGTTTCAGCAGAAGAGGCTGTAAAAGCTATCCGCTTGGTGATGCTGGTAAATGACGTTTCACTGCGAGGACTTATTCCGGCTGAACTTGCAAAAGGATTTGGGTTTTTTCAATCAAAACCATCTTCTGCTTTTTCACCTGTAGCTGTTACCCCTGATGAACTTGGTGAAGCATGGAAAGATGGAAAGTTACACCTGCCTTTGTTGGTGGATTACAATGGTGAACCGTTCGGCAAAGCAGATGCTGGCGTAGACATGACTTTTAATTTTGGAACACTCGTTGCGCATGCAGCCAAAACTCGCCCTTTATGCGCTGGTGCAATTGTTGGTTCTGGAACCGTATCAAACAAAATGGTTGGCGAGCCCGGAAAACCGATATCTGAGGGTGGTGTTGGCTATTCTTGTATTGCGGAAATCAGAATGATTGAGACGATCAACAATGGCAAACCAGCGACAAACTTTATGAAATTTGGTGACAAAGTGAGAATTGAGATGAAAGACCAGGATGGCAAATCCATCTTTGGCGCAATTGAACAGGTAGTGGAAAAATACGATGGCTAAAGCATTTGCTTCGCAGGGGGACCTGACAGAAAAGAAAATTACATTTGATGAAGTAGGCGAGGGTCTTTGGGCGTTTACCGCTGAAGGTGATCCAAATTCTGGTGTGATTATTGGTGATGACAGTGCGATGATCATCGAGGCGCAAGCGACACCACGCTTGGCGGGTAAGGTAATCGAAAAAGTCCGTAGCATTACAGATAAACCTATTAGCCATGTGGTTTTAACACATTATCATGCGGTACGTGTTCTTGGAGCTTCTGCATTTGATGCAAATCAAATCATCATGTCTGATGCTGCACGTGCATGGTTGCCGAGCGAGGGCAGGAAGATTGGGACTCCGAATTCCAAAGGTTCCCACGCTTGTTTGAAGGTTATCAAAGCATTCCCGGACTGACCTAGCCAACAACAACCTTTAGCGAAAGCATGACCATTTATCTGGGTAATCGCCGTGTTGATTTGATGCATCTGGGTCGAGCACATACTGCAGGAGATATCGTTGCACACGTGCCAGATCAAAATGTCATGTTTACAGTTGATATCGTTGAGTATCACTCAGCATGTTACTGCGGTGATGGTTATTTCAACGAATGGAGCAATACACTGGATGCCGTGAAATGGTTTGATGTAGATGCTATAGCTCCGGGCAGGGGTGGTGCACTTGTTGGCAAGGAGATGGTTGAAACTGCCATAGAAAGCACGAGGGATTTTGTTGCTAGCACCTACCCCGCCCTGCTGCAAAAGTTGCAGCTCGCGGTGGCACATTAAAAGAAGCTTGGGATGCTGTTCGCGCAGAATGCGATCCAAAGTTTGCTGATTATGCAATCTACGAACACTGCCTGCCGTTTAATGTTTCCAGAGCGTATGACGAAGCCCGTGGTATCGAAAACCCTCGCATCTGGACAGACAAACGTGACATCGAAATGTGGGATGCTTTGCAGGGGTAAATGGCAGGATGCCTAATTACAATTATAAACCTTTTGATGTTGTTGCGCCGCCAGAGCTTGGTGGTGACGGTGAAACTCAAAACAAATACCCGGTTGCAATAATTGGTGCAGGCCCAATCGGCCTTGCAGCCGCAGTTGATCTTGCAACAAAAGGCATTCCAAGTGTTGTGCTGGATGATAATAATGTAGTCTCTGTTGGTTCACGAGCCATTTGTTGGGCCAAGCGAACCCTGAAAATTTTTGACCGTCTTGGTGTTGGCGAACGCATGTTGGAAAAAGGCGTTACCTGGAAAACCGGACGTCTTTTCCACGGGACTGACGAAGTTTATAACTTCGATTTACTGCCAGAAGATGGGCATAAATATCCAGCCTTCGTCAATCTTCAGCAATATTATGTCGAGCAATACCTTGTTGAAAAAGCACAAGAATTTCAGAAATTAATTGACCTTCGCTTTAAAAACAAGGTCGTGGATCATGAAGATAACAACGACTATATTACACTGTCAGTTGAAACTCCTTTTGGCAAATATGACCTCAGCGCAGACTACGCTCTTGCATGCGACGGAGCTGGGTCACCAACAAGAAAACGTATGGGCTTGCCTTTTGACGGTCAAACCTTCGAAGAGCATTTTCTAATCGCTGATGTTGAAATGGATGAGAGCCCTTTTGAAACAGATATACCGGAACGATGGTTCTGGTTTGAGCCGGAATTTCATCCTGGGCAATCAGCACTCCTGCATAAGCAACCTGACAATATTTACCGTATTGATTTGCAACTTGGGCCAGAAGCTGATCCCAAAGTTCAGGCAACAGAAGAAAAAGTTTTACCCCGGATCACAGTACTAGACGCTATTGGATAAGGCGTTGAATTGATTCATAAATGTGA